>NZ_JBSSAH010000003.1:0-140729 GCF_054058415.1 Thermostichus sp. MS-CIW-38
GTAAACAGAAAGATCAACTGGTAGTAATCCGTACTGAACATATTATACATTATTTTCAGTATAGTTGAGCTTATTATTGACTAGAGTCATGCTCTGCAATCTTGCTTTTTGGTGTGCGAGGGATCCCCATGAATCGTTCCAGGCAACTTCGCCCTTGGCTAACTTCAGCGCTCACCCGCGGGATGGTGCTCAGCACCGCTTTTGCGTTTGCTGAAGCGTCCCGTAGCGCTCTGCTGATGGGATCCCCGGCTTGGGCGCAATCGGTTCCTCAGCCCGGCACCCTCGACCTGCGCACCGGTGGCGACACCCCCGCCCAGCCCTCCCCCACCCCACCCCCCACTGCCGGCGAGCCAGAAGTGTTGGTAGCGGAGGTAGTGGTTGAGGGCACTGAAGATCCGGAGCTGATCAACCGGGTTTACAGCGTCATCCGCACCCGCGCCGGCGAGGTTTCCACCCGATCCCAGTTGCGGGAAGACATCAATGCCGTGTTTGCCACCGGATTGTTTGCCGATGTGCGGGCAGTGCCTTCCGATACACCCTTGGGAGTGCGGGTCACCTTTGAGGTCAAGCCCAACCCAATCCTGAAAGCCGTGCGCACGGAAGGGGCGAAAGTTCTGGATCCGGAAGTGCTGCGGGCCGCCTTTGCCGACCAGGAAGGGCGGGTGCTCAACTTCGGCGAGCTGCAATCGGCGGTGGCCGAGATCGAGCAGTGGTACGCCGATAAGGGTTACGTGCTGGCCAAGGTTACGGATGTGCGCTCCTCCGAAGATGGCACCATCGTCCTGGAAATTGCCGAGGGGGTGATCGAGGATATTCGCGTTCAGGGCAACACCAAAACCCGTGACTTCATCATCACCCGCGAGTTGAAGTCCAAGCCGGGGGATGTGTTTAACCGCAACCAAATCCAGGAAGACCTGCAGGCGGTTTTTAATCTCAACCTGTTTCAAGATGTGAATGTGGGGCTCAACCCCGGCCAGGATCCCGACAAGGTGGTGGTGGTGGTGAACGTGGAAGAACGTCGCACCGGTACCTTGGGCGGCACCATCGGCGTTAGCTCCGCCACAGGGGTCTTCGCCGGCCTCAACGTCTCCGAACAAAACTTGGGCGGCAACAACCAGAGTGCCAGCTTCAACGTGCAGGTGGGCACCAACGAAACCCTCTTCGACTTAAACTTCACCGACCCGCGGATTGCCACGCTGGACATTCCCACCTCCTACAACGTCAACATCTCCAACCAGCAAAGTTCTAGCTTTGTCTTCAATGAGGGATTCACCCTGCCCAATGGGGATCCCGTGCGCATCAACCGTCTTGGTGGCGGGGTGACTTTCTCTCGCCCGATTGGGGGCAATTGGCGGGCTAGCTTGGGCACCCGCATCCAATTTGTAGAAGCTCGCAACAGCAACGGGGAGCAGCAGCGCTTCGATGTGCTGGGCAACCCGATTACCTTCAGCGAGAGCGGCCAAGACAGCTACACCACCCTGCGCCTCGGCCTTGTCAACGACGCCCGCGACAACCCCAACAGCCCCAGCCAGGGCTCGGTCTTTCGCATCTCCACAGAACAGTCGGTACGTCTGTTTCAAAATGGCTTGAATGCCAACCGCCTCGAGGCCGGCTACAGCCAGTTCATTCCCGTCAACCTGTTTGAAACCCGCAGCGAGCGACCGCAGGTATTGGCCTTTGATGTGCGAGCAGGCACGACCATCGGCGACTTGGCTCCCTACGATGCTTTCCCCATCGGTGGGGGCAGCTCGGTGCGGGGCTTTTTTGAGGGGGGTATCGGTTCCGGTCGCAGCTTTGCTACGGCAACCGCCGAGTTGCGTTTCCCCCTTTTTGACCCGGTGGGAGCCGTGGTTTTCGCCGACTACGGCACTGATCTGGGCAGTGGAGCTGCCGTGGCCGGCAATCCCGCAGCGGTGCGCAACAAGCCGGGCAGTGGTTTGGGGCTGGGGGTCGGCATTCGCATCCAATCTCCCTTGGGGCCGTTGCGCATCGACTACGCGGTTGGGCAAGGCGGAGCCGGCCAAGGCCAACTGCACTTCGGCATTGGCGAGAAGTTCTGACTTGGCCGTGGATTTCCCTGCCGGCTTGCTATCTTGGGAGCAGGTGCTCGTAATGGAAGCAACCCATGAAACAGCGACTCGGCCTACCTTTCCCCAAGGGATCCCTGGTGTTCTTGCTGTGTTTGAGCCTGGCCCTAGCTGGGTGTGGGCCACTGGCGCGTCTGGGCATCGGCACAACTCCCATCGCCACCGTAGAGCAAAATCCCTCCCGCTACACCGATGTGTATGTCCGCGGTCGCGTGGTGAACCAGATAGGGGTGTTCGGCCAGGGCGTGTATGAGATCCAAGACAACAGCGGCTCCCTCTGGGTCATCACCGACAAGGGGCTGCCGGCCATGAACAGCACAGTGACCGTGCGCGGTAAAGCCCAAGAGGGGATTGTGGTGGGGGGACGCAGCTTCGGGGTCTCGTTGGTGGAAGCCGAGCGCTTCTAGCCTGCCCCCAAAGCCAGCATCGAAACACGGCCTGCCAAGGTTTTGGCAATTTGCCGCAGCGCCTGGGCCGAGGCTGACTCAGGCTGGCTGATGACGATGGGCTGGCCCGCATCCCCCCCTTGGCGCAGGGCAATCTCCAACGGGATCCGCCCCAGCAGCGGGACACCAAGCTCGCGGGCCGTGGTCTCTCCCCCTTCCGAGCCGAAAATATCGTACTGGCGATCCGGCAGGTCGGGCGGGATGAAGTAGCTCATGTTTTCCACAATACCCAGGATGGGCACCCCCAACTGCCGAAACATGTTCAAGCCCTTGCGACTGTCCAGCAGGGCCACCGATTGGGGCGTGGTGACGATCACAGCTCCTGCAAGCGGCACTGCCTGCACTAGGGTCAATTGGGCATCGCCGGTGCCGGGGGGCATATCTACAATCAAGTAGTCCAACTCTCCCCACTGCACCTGATAGAGGAATTGCCGGATCACCCCGTTCAACATCGGCCCCCGCCAGATCACCGGCTGATCCCGCCCCACCAAAAGGCCCATCGACACCATCTTGACGCCGTAATTTTCCAAGGGGAAGATGTCTTCGCCGCCATCTTCCCGTTTTTGCACAACCAGAGACCGATCCTGCAGGCCCAGCATCAGCGGCACATTGGGGCCGTAAATGTCGGCATCCAGTAGCCCCACCCGGGCCCCGCTTTGGGCCAGCGCCACGGCCACATTTACCGACACCGAAGTTTTGCCCACTCCCCCCTTGCCGCTGGAAATGGCGATGATGTTGCGCACACCGGGGATGGACTGGCGATTCGGCAGGGAAGGGGAACGGGGGGTTTCTGCCGTTACCGTAACATCAATGGCTTCGATGGGGGCCAGCTGGCGGATGGCAGCTTTGCACTCCTCGACAATGAATTCTCGCAAAGGGCAGGCCGGCGTGGTCAGCACCAGGGTAAAGGCCACTCGCCCAGGCTCGACGCGAATATCCCGGATCATGTTCAGTTCCACCAGGCTGCGGCGCAGCTCCGGATCTTGAACAGGGCGCAACGCTTCAAGGATGGCAGCAGCATCAAGGGTGGAGGTGGTCATGGAATCGGAAGGCTCAGCGGGTCAGTCCATATTTCACTCTAATCGGTTTTTCTCGGGTTCTTGCCGGCAGGGAAGGACAGCTCCAAAACGGGCTGCCACGCTAGTCCTGGGCAAGCAGGCTGGCCGAGGCTGATTCTGGTTGGAAGACAACGCTGTTGGCCGACGGGGGAGGGCAATTGTGCAAGCGCTGAGTGGGAGTTGGCTTGTGGTTGGGGCTAACGTTCTGGGCTCAGTTGATCCCTCTGCTGGAAAAGAGGGGATCCCGCCGCCTCTCAATCGGGGACGAGCGCCGGGCCATGCCAACTCTCTTTTCTGACTCGGCCTGGGATCCCTTCTGCCGTTACTTTTCTCGGTCACCCTACCTGCCTTGTGCGGTGAGTCCTCTGGGCCCCTGCCGCTGCCCCCACCACGCTGCGCGTCCAAAAGATGCTGCCTGGGCGTTCTGTCCACAACAAGAATAAACTGTGGTCTGTTCTCGTGCCGGTATCTCAGGAAATTCAAGGAATTGGTTGTGAAGCCAGGCAAAAGTATGGAAATCCGTCCTGCCACCGCCTTAGATGTGCCCGTTTTGTTTGACCTCATCTGCGCCTTGGCCGAGTACGAGAAGCTGAGCCACCTGGTAACGGGATCCGCTGATCTGTTGCGCCACTATTTGTTTGGCCCAGAGGCTTTGGCCTCGGCGTTGTTGGCAGAAGTGGAGGGGCAAGCGGTGGGATTTGCCCTCTACTTCCGCAATTTTTCCACGTTCCTGACCCGACCAGGGATTTACCTTGAGGATCTGTTCGTGTTGCCGGAGTTTCGCGGCAGAGGCATTGGCAAAGCGCTCTTGGCGCGGGTGGCTCAGGAGGCGGTGGCCAAAGGATATGGGCGGCTGGAGTGGATGGTTTTGGATTGGAATCAGCCGGCGATAGAGTTCTATCGACGCATGGGTGCCCAGCAACATCCCGAATGGATTCTCAACCGCGTGGTGGGTGCTGATTTGGAGGCTCTGGCTCGGCTGGCCAAGGATCCCTGTCGATCTTGAGCAAGCTCCCCTCTGTTACAGACCCTAGCATTCGTGACATCCTCCCGGCGCTCGTCCTACGGACAGAGCGCGGGCTTCCCTTGGCGTCAGCGGGATGGAGTCTTTACCTCGCGGTTGGGTATTCCTACCCCACGCCACTTGTCTAGGTCTACGACCCCCGACAGAACAACTGGACAGGTGGTTTCCCTTCCCCAGCATTCCTGGGTACTAGGCTTTGTTGACGCTGGGGGGAACAGCGGCACTTTTGGGGGGTAGGCGGCGTCGGCTAGGCTGTGGACTGTACGAGGGATTTGCCGTTGAATTCACGGCTGGCTTTCAAGTTCTGTTGCGATTCAACTAGAGACCTGCGATGGCAAAATCCGTCTCCCCTGACTCATTGCCGGCAGCTCCCTGGCACGCCCTGCCCGAAGAGGAAGTTGCCCGCCAAATCGTTGCAGTGGATCTGCTTCTGGCGGCGCTTCTGGAACGGGGTCTGTCTCAAGCTGAGGTGATCCAGCGGCAGAAGCAATATGGCCCCAACGAGCTAAAGGCCAAGGCGGCTACCCCGGCCTGGGTGAAGTTTCTGCAGCAGTTCAACCAATCCTTGCTCTACATCTTGATGGTTGCCGGGGCGGTCAAGGCGTTTTTGGGATCCTGGCGCAATGCCATCGTGATCTGGGCGGTGGTGGTAATCAACGCTCTCATCGGCTACATCCAAGAGTCCAAAGCGGAGGAAGCGATCGCCGCCCTGGCCCAGTCGGTGGTGACGGAGGTCACGGTCATCCGGGATGGGCAAAAACTGCGGTTGCCCTCGCGGGAGCTGGTGCCGGGGGATGTGGTGCTGCTGAGTTCGGGAGATAAGGTGCCCGCCGACCTGCGCTTGCTGAGCGTGCGCAACTTGCAGGCGGATGAATCGGCCCTGACCGGAGAGTCGGTGCCGGTGGAAAAACGGCTGGGATCCCTGGCGGAAGACACACCCCTAGCCGACCGCCAGAACATGGCCTATGCCGGCAGCTTTGTTACCTTCGGCCAAGGAGCAGGGGTGGTGGTGGCCATCGGTAACCAGACCCAAACAGGCCGCATCTCCAAGCTGATCGAGGAAGGGGGATCCCTGCAAACTCCCCTGACACGTAAGTTTGAGGCGTTCAGCCTGACTTTGCTGAAAATTATCCTCACCTTGGCTGCGCTTACTTTTCTGGTGGGGCTGGTGCAGGGCCAAGCGGCAGCGACTGTCTTTGAGGCGGCAGTGGCGCTGGCGGTGAGTGCTATCCCCGAAGGCTTGCCGACGGTAGTCACTGTAACCTTGGCGATTGGGGTTTCCCGCATGGCAAAACGCCACGCCATTATCCGCAAGCTGCCGGCGGTGGAGACCCTGGGCAGCGCTACGGTAATTTGCTCTGACAAAACCGGCACCCTCACGGAAAACCAGATGACGGTGCAGGCCATCTACGCCGGATCCCAGCTCTACCGGGTTACCGGCAGCGGCTACAGCCCCCAGGGCCAGATCCTGTTCCAGGCGGCTGATTCCCCCATCGAAATCCATCAATTGCCTGCTCTTGAGGCTTGCCTCGTAGCTGGCTGCCTCTGCAACGACACCCGCCTCCAACCCAAGGACAAGGGCCAGTGGGAAGTTGTAGGGGATCCGACCGAGGCGGCTCTGCTTGTGGCGGCTCAGAAAGGGGGCTTGGATCGAGAAGATCTGCAGCGCCGCCGCCCTCGCCTGGACAGCATCCCCTTTGAATCCGAGTTTCAGTACATGGCCACCTTGCACTGCCTGGGGCCAGAAGAGCACTGCATCTATGTCAAGGGATCCGTAGAGGCTCTCTTGTCCCGCTGCCATAGCCAGATGGGATCCCAGGGGGAGATCCAGCCTCTGGAAGAGGAGCGGATTCGCCAGCAGGTGGAGGCGTTGGCACGACAAGGGCTGCGAGTTCTGGCCTTTGCCCAAAAAACCGTCCCCAGCAGCCAAACTCGGGTGGATCACCCAGATCTGCAGGAGGGTTTAATCTTCCTCGGTTTGCAGGGAATGATTGACCCGCCGCGGCCGGAGGCCATTGCCGCCGTGCGTTCCTGTCAAACGGCTGGGATCCAGGTGAAGATGATCACCGGCGACCACGTGCTCACGGCTCAAGCCATTGCCGAGCAGATGGGCCTGGGGGGTGGAAAACCTGTGCAAGCCTACAGCGGTCGAGATCTGGAGCAGCTCAGCCCGGAGGAATTTGTGGAAGCTGCCAATCGGGGATCCGTCTTCGCACGGGTGGTGCCAGAGCAAAAGCTGCGCCTGGTGGAAGCTCTGCAAGCGCGGGGGCAGATCGTGGCCATGACCGGCGATGGGGTGAACGACGCTCCGGCCTTGAAGCAAGCAGATGTGGGGATTGCCATGGGGCGAGGCGGCACCGAAGTGGCCAAAGCTGCTGCCGACATGATCCTGACCGATGACAACTTCGCCTCCATTGAGGCAGCCGTTGAGGAGGGGCGCACGGTTTACAACAACCTGCTCAAAGCCATTGCCTTCATCCTGCCGGTGAACGGGGGGGAATCGATGACGATTCTCCTCAGCGTGCTGCTCAACCGCGAGCTCCCCATTCTGGCCATTCAAGTGCTGTGGCTAAACATGATCAACTCCATCACCATGACGGTGCCTCTTGCCTTTGAGCCGAGCACAGGCCGAGAGATGACTCGCCCACCGCGGGATCCGGAGGCCAACTTGCTCTCTCCTAGGCTGCTGCAGCGCATCCTGCTGGTGTCCGTGTTCAACTGGATCTTGATCTTCGGGGTTTTTGAATACATTGAACAAACCACCGGCAACCTTAACCTGGCCCGCACCATGGCCATCCAAGCGTTGGTGATCGGGCGCATCTTCTACTTGCTCAGCCTCAGCCAGGCCATTCCTACCCTGTTGGGCCGTGGACGTGCCAGCCAATTGGAGCGCCATGAGCGCCTCATGGATACAGCAGCCATTGCCATCGGCATTGGGGCGGCCATCCTGCTGCAGATCCTCTTCAGCCAGTGGAGCCTGTTCAACATTATCTTCGACACAGCACCCCTGTCTTGGGAGCAATGGGGCTTTTGTTTGCTGGTGAGCTTGCCACTCATCGTTGTCTCAGCGGCAGCCAATCGAGTGGATCCTGAATGAATAACTTGCTTTGGGCAACTCGCGCTCACTGCGCTCCCATCTGAAGAAGTGCCGAAGAGGGGATCCCTCAGCCACTACTCAGATGTAGCCGGCCTCTGCCAAGAGATAAAAATGCCTGCTGGCCTAGGTCTGATGGCATCCAGCTTCACACCGCTCTGGCTGTCTTTTCGACCGATTTGCGCAAGGCAATCACCATCTCAGCGGCGGTTTTTTGGAAAGTCGAGCCTGTTTTCTGGCTGTGATCAGAGTTTGGGGCAGCCGACGAGTGGGGATGAGGCTGTAGAAAGCGGTGAGTCGGATCTACACCGCGGTACTACCCCCAAGGCGATCTTTTGTCAGCTCCATCCACAAAAGCCCCAGCACTCTTCAGGGCTTGAGTTCTTTTTGCCCCCATCACCTTTTGGCAAGGGCAGGAACACCTCTTGAGGGAGACGAGGTTTTTCCTTCGGAGCTGCTGGCTCAAGGAACAAGAGAAAAACCTGTCTTCAAAAAAGTCTCAGACTTTCGGTTGCAGGAGTACATCACAAGGGTATGATCTTAAGAGAAGGATGTAGGACATTAAAAAATGTCAGATATACCACCACAACCTTTAACCGGGAAGGCTCTGCTCCAGAAGGTCGAAGCGTTGGGGCATCTTCCACGCCGAGAAACGGCAAAGCGATGTGGCTATGTAACCATGACCAAGACCAACAAGCCTCGCGTCAACTTGAATGAGTTCTATGACGCGGTGCTGGCGGCAAAAGGTCTGAGTCTCAGCCCAAGTTCCAGCCGAGACAAGCGCGGTCGTGAACCAACCTTTCGGGTCAGCGTTCACAAAAATGGGCAGTTGATCATTGGGTCGGCCTACACCGAAAAAATGAATCTCAAACCCGGGGATGAGTTCGAGATTCAGCTAGGTTACAAGCACATTCACCTCAAGCAAGTGCTAAACGGCCAGGTGGTGGAGGAGTCAACCCCAAGTAAAGAAGCTTCCCCCAAAGCGACTCGCGGTCGCCGGAAAAAAACTGCTGGGGCTTGAGCCGCTGCCGGGCCGGGAGTGAGGAGAAGGGATCCAGTTGACGAACTGTCACTGCGCAGCTTTCTTCCCGCTTTGCCCTCTTTAAGATGGGATCCAAAGCCTAGGTTCACCGATCTTGCTGACCCTAGATAAGGATCCCTATGCAACAGAAGGTTCAGCCACCCCTCAAGTTTTTGCCACCGCGATTGACGCCTTGGGTCGTTCGTTTTGCTCAAGCAGGCTTGCCCTTTTGGTTGCGATGGACCAAAGGGATCCCTCGCGTTGAAGTAGAGGGGGGAGAGCGTTTGGCTCAGCTTTATCAGCAGTTTGAGGCGGGCAAGATTCGCCTGTTGGTGGCGTTTCGACACCCGACCCTCGATGATCCCCCCTGCTTGATGTACTTGTTCGCCCATCTCCTGCCGCAGGTGGCCCAACGCCAGGGGATCCGCTTTCGGGGCCGGCCCCACGTTTTGTTTGTCTACGACCGCGGCCTACCTCTGTGGCTGGGATCCGTTGCCCGTTGGGGCTTGCCGCGCTTGGGCGGGATCCCGATTTTGCGAGGCCGTCTGGATCGGGCAGGGCTAAAAAGTTCTCGTGAGCAGTTTGTATCGGGCCGATATCCGCTGGCGGTAGCTCCAGAAGGAACGATCAACGGTATGAGCAGTCTTCTCAACCCGTTGGAGCCGGGGGTAGCCCAGATGAGCTTTTGGGCGGTGGAGGATCTGCACAAGGCGGGACGGCCAGAGCAGGTGCTGATCTTGCCGGTAGGCCTTCGCTATTCCTACCTGCGGGATCCCAGTGCCGCTCTGAATAGATTGCTCAGCCGCATGGAGGCCGATTGCAAGCTGCCACCCCCGCGCTCAACCCATGCCAGTCAGGCCTTTTTGCTGGCCCGTATCCTTCGCTTGGGAGAACACCTGCTGCAAGTCGTGCAGACCTTCTATGAGCGCTTTTATGCCCCTGCCCTTCCTGCTGCAGATAGAGCCCAAGTTAAAGAGGGGGATCTGTTGGCGCGTCTTCAAAGCTTATCGGATCTGGCCCTGCGCGTGGCCGAGCAGCATTTTGGTCTGGAGCCCCAGGGAGACTTAATCGAGCGGCGGCACCGCATCGAACAGGCGGGCTGGGCCTGGATCTACCGCGAAGATATTGCCGATATTGCTGGTCTCTCGGCTCTGGAGAGGGGGCTGGCCAATCGAGTGGCTGCTGAGGCCAGTTTTCACCTCTGGCACATGCGCTTGGCGGAAACCTTGATGGTGTTTGCGGTGCGCCCCATGCCCGAGCAGCCCAGTCTAAGTCTAGACGAGTTGGCGGAAACCGCCCTGCGCCTCTGGAGTCTGCTGGCTTGGATCAAAGGAGAAAATCCCGTCGGAACTGCTCCCCCCCGCTTGGGCCCCCGCCTGGCCCGTTTCAGCATTGGGGATCCCCTCTCGGTTTCCGAACGCTGGCCCGCCTACCAGGCCAACCGCCGACAAGCCGTACAAGCCCTCACCCAAGATTTGCAAGCGGAAATGGAGCGGCTTATCCAAGGGATCCCGTGCTCCCCTGCGGTCCTCCCTGCTGTCTGACATGCCTAGTCGGCTCAGGGGCAAAAAGTGTAACAATTCCTGAGACATCTTGTGAGATATTTCGTGAAAGTAAGACGAACTTTTGCATTATCTGACAAGCAGGTGAAGGAAAGGGGAAGTTTCTGGCTCTTGGGGTAGAAAGGGGGCAGAAAGGAAGTGAGGCTCGTTGGCTTGGTCTATGTCTGATGAGCTGCTCCGCGCCATCCGCAGACGCGACCTAGAGGCCGCCACTTCAGCCGTGCAGCACTTGCGTTCTCGCCATTTAAGTGAAGCTGTGATCACCTCGATGGTGATGGTGGCCGTGGAGCGGTTGGCATGGGATGAAGGCGACCGGGCCGCCGCCAGTTGGTTACTGCGTCGCTGCTCCAGACGACGGCGCTGAAGGGATCCCCCCTGGCCCAGAGGTCATTGCGATACTTCCCCTTTCCCTGGATCCGAGGGGCTTCCCGTGTCAACCTGCCCACAAAGCCCTATCCGCAGAGGGATTAGCTTTCTTCCTTGCCCTTGTTCGGATCGTCGGGATGCTGTCGGTCTTCATCAAGCAAGGTAAGGGTCTACGGCATTCTCTTTGCCTATGACTCGGATCAAATCGAAGCGGCTGCCGAGCCCACCCTTGCCGAGATCGCCAAGCTGATGCGCGAGCGCACCGACCTCAGCATCCTCGTGGTCGGTCATACCGATGCAACCGGTAGCTTCGACTACAACCTAGGTCTCTCGCGGCGCCGGGCCGAGGCGGTTGTCAACCGGTTGGTTCAGCTGGGTATCGAGCAACGTCGACTCTATCCGGTTGGTGTGGGGTTCTCTGCTCCTGTGGCCAGCAACACCACTGAGGAAGGCCGGGCGAAGAATCGCCGCGTGGAGTTGGTGGATCTGGCGGGTGGCAGAATCCCCTAGGGGAGAGTTTCTGAGTTTTGGCTCAGGGCAAGCATCGCCGAAACTCTGGACACTGCGGCTGCGGCGAACTAGTTTAGAGGCAACTCTTTACTTCTAAGCTATTTCAAGGGGTGGGATCCATGCTTAGGCCCAGTCTTTTGTTCTCCGGCTCGGCGCTGTTGGGTTTGCTGTCCTTGCCGTTTTTGATCGGCGAAGGTGGCTGGTTGACCTCATCTCGTAAGAGCCAGAGTCCTGTCACTGAGGTTTCTCTACAAGCTTGGGAGCACTCCCTGCCCTCATCCCAAACCTTGTTTGAAGATGAAGCAGGTTCTGGATCTTGGCTCAGGCGGCAAGCCCAGCTGCAAGAACGGGTACAGCAGCTTGAGCAGCGCTCTCTCGCTCACCAGCAGCAGGCTCATCAGTTGCTGGTACAGCAGGCAGCTCCCCAGCCCGCCGGGGTTGTTGGCCGTTCCAGCTCAAGCCCTGCCCTGTCGGCACGGCCTCGGCGTCAGGATCCTACCCTTTCTCCATTCTCTGCTCAGGCGGATGTTCCCAATGAGCTGGCGCTGCTAACCCAATTCATCCAGCAGGAGCCGGGAAATGCGCAACTTTATCTGCAACGGGCGCAATACTTCTGGCGTCAGTCTCAGGAGGATCCTGCTGCTTTACCGCAGCCTGAGCATGCTTCTGCCATTGCTTACCTGATGCGCTCCGCTCTGCGGGATCTGGATATTGCCATTGCTTTGGATCCCTATCTGGCTGAAGCCTATTTGCTCAAGGCCAAAATCCAACACGAGCGTTTGCAAGAACCTGAGCAGGCTCTGGCAACCTTGTCTCCTCTGGATCGGATTGCCTATCACAACCCGCAACTGCACTTGATCCGCTCCCGCATCTGGGCCGAACAAGGCCATCTGGAATCGGCGTTTGATGTGTCGCATCTGGCGATTGAGCTGGCCAAGCAAAATCAAAGTGCTGCCGATCTTTTCGAGGCCTATGTCCATCGCGGCCTGATGTGGGCCAGCATCTGCGACTTCAATTTGGCCGTTCAAGATTTCAGCCGAGCTCTTGAGTTGCAGCCTTACCAAGGTGATGTGTACTACTACCGGGGTATGGCGCGCGCTTACCAGGGAGAGGATAGGGCTGGTGCCGCTTCCGATTTGGGTAGCGCTTTGATGTTGTGGCGGGCTTCCGGCACGGGATCCCCGGAGCTGCTGGAATATGCAGAAGCGGTACGGATGGAACTGTTGCGGTAGCTGCAATTCTGGCTGGGTTTTTGCTGCGGATCTTTGGTCTGGCCGACTGGGCAGGGAAGTTCTGGGTCTAGGGTCTTTGCCCAAGAGCGTTTGGCAAGTCCAGCTAGGGCAAGCCAGGATGGTAGAACCGTCTGTTACCTAGCCCCCTGAAGAGAACCCAGCCAGATGATGAGCCGAAGACAATTGACCATCTCCGTATCCTCCGTAGCCCTGGTGGTGGCCACAGGGATGCTGTTGTTGCTGCTGTGGCAACTGCGCAGCTTGGTGCTGACGGTGATGATCGCGGTGGTGGTGGCGGCAGCGCTGGCTCCCCTGGTGGATCTGGCCGAGCGATTACGCATCCCCCGCTGGCTGGGGGTTGTGCTGGTGTATTTGAGCTTAATTGCCGGGATTGCCGGCTTGGCTCTGCTCATTGGCCCAACGGTGGTAACTCAGACCCAGCGGTTGCTAGCGAGGTTGCCTTTCTATCTGGAGCAGTTGCAACTGCTGGTGGATACCTGGATTGCCGATCTGGCGGGGGTGGATCCGGCGGCGCTGGACTACCTAAACCAGTTGCTCGACCCTCAGTCGTTGATGAGCTGGGCGGTTCGCTCGGGACAACGGGTGCTGGTGCAGTCTTTCGACTTCACCCGCGGTTTGCTGGGCGGTCTGCTGACCATGGTGCTGACCCTCTTCATTTCCGGCTACATGCTGGTGAGCGGCTCTGACTTGGTGCGGGGCTTGGTGGAGTTGTTTCCCTATCCCTGGAATGAGCGGCTTGCTGAGCAGGTACACCCGATGGCTCAGCGCATGGGGGGCTACATCCAGGGGCGGGTGCTGGTCTCTGCCATTTTGGGTGTGATGATCACCGTCTCGCTTCGCTTTCTGGGCCTGTCGGAGTTTGCTCTGGCGCTGGGGGTGATCGCCGGGTTTACCAACTTGATTCCCTTTATCGGGCCAGTACTGGGATCCCTGCCCGCCTTGGTGGTGGCGATTGTGCAGGGGGGCTGGACTTTTTTGTGGGTGCTGATCCTATATGTTGCCGTTCAAAACCTGGAAACTTATGTGTTGGATCCTCTGTTGGTGGGATCCTCGGTGCGGGTGAAGCCCTTGTATCAGTTGCTGGCGGTGCTGGGGGGCACCCAGTTGTTGGGTATTGTTGGGGCGGTGATCGTCCCCCCGTGGGTGGCGGGTATGGCGGTGCTGCTGGAGAACCTCTATCTGAAGCCCAAGCAGGAGGCAGAGGTTCGAGCCAGGCTGTATGCTCGGGCCACCGAGGCTGCTGGTTCTTTGGCTTTGCCGGGGATGGATTCTGCCGACGCGAGCAACCCAGAGCCATCTTTTTCCTCTGGTCCGAATGGCTCTTCAAATGAGCCGGAAGAGTTGCCACAGGAAGAAAGTCTCTCGCCTGCGGATCCCGTAGCCGGAAGAAGTCCTTATTAGCAAGCTTCTCATCTATTCGCCTCTCTCCGCTCTCGGAGAAGGGCTGCTGTGGTTTTGGGTAGGGTGCACATCTCAGCGGTGACGGGCATCGAGGATGAACAGAGCACTACCTACGACGAACAGGAGGCTGGCTCCTATCCCGAGCAGGGTTTGGACAACCTTGAGATTGAGAAAGGCTGGAGCTGCTGGATCCCACAGAGAGGGTTCACTACCCAAGGTCATCACCTCGCTCGCCGCAAACAGGCTGCTCCCCAGCAAAAACAACCAACTGGCCAACTCGTAGCGGTGGTTGCCTCTCATGTCTTCTCCGACTGCAAGTGTTCGTAGGCTTGAGCAGCGGCGGCCATTTCCGCAGCCTTTTTCGAGCGACCTTCACCGCGGCCCCAGCACCGCCCTTGCCCCCAAACTTCCATGGTGAAATGAGGGGGATGCTCCTGGGCGGCCACCAGGCGGTATTCGGGCAGGCTACCCCAAAGGCGTTGGGTGAGTTCTTGCAAGGCTGCTTTGGGGTTGCGCCGAGTGGGGTCTTGGAACCATTGCTCCACTCGTCGGTGTAAGTAGGGATCCAGCCAGGGATGCAGCCTGGGCAGCGTGTAAATACCCCAACTGAGATAAAAGGCTCCCAGGAGAGCCTCGAAAGCATCCGCCAGCCGCCGACCCCGTCCGGCCAAGTCGTTTTGAGAGCTGGATCCCACCTCCAGGTAGCGATCCAAGCCGTGCAGATCCGCCAGTTCTGCCAGGTAAGCATCGCTGGTCAGGTCGGAGCGAATCGCGGTCAGCTCTCCCACCGACAGATGGGGATAGGACTGAAACAAGAATTCCGTAACCAAAATTCGCAGGACAGAATCCCCCAACAACTCCAGCCGATCGTTGTTCCGTCGGCCATCCAGAGAAGGGTGAATCAGAGCCTGATCCAGCAGATCCCAACGCAGTTGTTCCAGCAAAGCCGGATCCCTGAATCCAAGGCGGGCCAGCAAATGCTCCAAGGCACGGCGACGGGGCGGGATCAACTCAACCATACACTCAGGTGCTGACGTTGCCTTAGCGGTCAGAACTGCACAGCTTGCAACCATTTTGACCTGAGCCATCTCACCCAGGCCGGGATCCCCGCTCAGGCGGTAAGCCAGCTATGCTACAGGAGTAGTATAGGCTTTTCGAGGGAGGATCCCTGCATGCCCATTCGCGCCAATTCCCCCATTCCCACGACCCAGATGGAAGTGACCAGCATTCGGCTGGAACGTGAGCTGAAGCAGCGACTGAAGGCGTTGGCCGGAAATCAGGGTTACCAGGCCCTCATACGGGAAATTCTTTGGAGTTATGTCCTGCGTCACTCTCAAGGGGCTGCCACCCTCAGTCCTGAGGATATTCGGGCCAGCTTCCCGGCCACGGCCCACCAAGCCCAATGCTGTGCTCTCACCGGACGGGCCATTCAACCGCAGGAGCCAATGTTGCTGGGGTGGACCACCGATGGAAAGTTCGTCGCCCTTAGCTCCTCCTGCTTTTAATCTTTGTTTTGGGGTCTCTCTCCAGTTTGCGAAGGGATCCAACCGGCACGAGTGCCCATCCGTTTAGATGCCACGAAGTTCTCGATATTTTCTGGCCCGTTCCTCGGCTGGATCGGGGGCTTGAGCTTTGGCAACTGCCTCCTCCAGTTGGGCCATCACCGTCTCTGCCGGTTCAGCGGAGCGGACGACGTAAAACATTAGGTTAATGGCTTCGTTGGCCGTCAGTTTGAGGGTTTCTTTTCCCTTGGGCACCAGCGCGATCTTGCCATCTGTGGTTGTGATGGCTGTGTGGGATCCCTTAGCCAGAATCTCCCCCGCTTTTTCCAGAGTGACAAGCATATCCGTAGCTCACAGCAGCAGGACATCTACTATCCTATCGAATGTCTTGGGGCAAACGTTCCAGAAGGGTCTAAGCCATTTGGCGGATTGGGTGGGTTCATCATGGGTTGCCATGCTCTGCCAGCCAAGCATACAAGTGGGGAAACAACTTTTGATTGGCCCCTGGGAAGGGAAATTCCGACAGTTCCGCCGGGCTGACCCAGCGCACCTCGCTACATTGCAGGGCTTGGGCTTCTCCGCCCAGGTAGCGGCAGATAAAAGCGATAAGAGTAACGGTGAAATGGGTGTAGGCATGTTCGATGGTGGCCAGCGGTGCGACCACCTCGATATCGATGCCGATTTCTTCTTTTACCTCCCGTACTACACACTCGGCAGCCGTTTCTCCCGGCTCGATTTTGCCTCCGGGAAACTCCCACAGCCCGCTGAGCATTGAGCTTTCCAGTCGTCGATCGATAAGGATTTCTTTTCCCCGCAGAACAATGGCAACCGCGATTTGCTTGTGAGGACGGGAGGCACGGGGTGCAGACATAGGCAATTGTTGGTGTTGACCTCGATTGTAGGCGCTGCAATCCGCTTGCCAAGGGCACCGGCCACAGTGAGGCTTTTTGGGACGACAGACGGTAGCCCCCAAATCCATCAGGGCTTGGTTAAAAGCCCGCGGCTGCACGGGATCCAACAATTGCTGGGAAAGCTGCCACAACAGGGGCAGACACTGGGCCGGAGGCTGTTGCAAAGCCACCAAGCGAGCCAACACCCGCTTAACGTTGCCATCCAAAATGGGCAAAGGCTGATCGAAGGCAGCGCTGAGAATGCCGCCGGCTGTGGTGCGCCCGATCCCCGGCAGAGCCAACACCTGCTCCAGATCCCTGGGGAACTCACCGTTTCGCTCCCGCATCAAAATTTGGGCAGCTTTGTGCAAGTTCAGGGCCCGCCGATAGTAGCCCAGGCCCTCCCACAGTTTCAGCACCTGCTGCTGGGGGGCTGCCGCCAGTGCTGGGATCCCGGGCAGGGTCTGCATCCAGCGCTGAAAGTAGGGAATGACCGTTGCCACCTGGGTCTGCTGTAACATCACTTCCGAAACCCAAATGGCGTAGGGATCCCGGGTGCGGCGCCAGGGCAGATCCCGCCCGTGTTCACGGTACCAACGCTGAAGAGACTGCCGCAAGCGTTGCAAAGAAGCCTCGTCCCAATTCCCTACCTTGTCCGGGAGGCTTGCAGCGCAGGAAAAGCTGCCCTTAGCTTCTGGAAGAGGCTGAGACTCAAGCTGCGTAAGCAAAGTGCAAAGCCCACCAGATCAGGGCCGAAACCACACCGGCCACAATTCCTGCCGAGATCAAAACGACAATTGGGCTATCTGCCCCCTTGAACTTCATAATGCCGCGATTGTAGTCAGCCATCCTTGCCTCCTACCAGCTCTGGCGTTGGGGTTGTCAGGGATGTTGATCGGGATCCAGATCTGCCAGCTCTATTCACAGGGAAAGCTGTGGAGAAGATGTCCCAGTAGAGGTGCTCCGCACCGCCGGCGCAAACATGCCTGGGGAGAAGCACCGTCCTCGGTCATGCATGATACAACCTTAGCATGGAACAGACTTTGACCCTGGCGATTTGGACTGTTTGGAATAACCAGAAGCTAGACAACCCGCAGGACTAACCGGTCTGCTTCCCACTGTCGAAATAGGTTGAGAAGGTGGTCGGGTCTCTCTTCATGGGCAGCCAGGATCTCAGCGCCAGAACGGGCTTGATTGGCCAGGGGCAGCAGCAGCTCCACCACCTGGTAGCGGGTAGAGGCTATCATCTTGCCAGGGATGCGGGCGATAGGCCAGAAAATATCCATCTTCTGGGTCAGGATCTGGGCCGGATCCAGCTTGCCCAACAGATCTGAAAAGGGGATTTTTTGATCCCAGTAGCGCACGCTGCCATAGTGGACAAACAAGGGGTTGAGCTGCCAGCGGGAGCTCTTAAAAAATTCGACTGTAAAGGGATCCCAGTGGTCCACCTTTTTCCCTTGATGGCAACACCAGAAGAGATTTTGCGTGTGATACAGAGGCTCCAGATACTCCATGACCCGCAGTTGGTCGATGCGAGCAAGGGCCTCGTAGCGGCGATGGAACTCCGGGTGGGTGGCGGCAATCAACGGCCTGGCGTTCCAATAGTCCAAGTAGGGGGCTACATCGATAAACTCCAGCCCGGCTTGGGCAAGCAAGTCGGGAATCTCGCCGATGTCGAAAGGAATATCATTGGCATGGAAGAAATTATCGACAATGTTTTCATCTTGTCCATAGTATTCTTGGTGAGCCTTGGCGTGCTTGGCCAAAAGGGAATTGGGGCTGGCTCCCTTCAGCAGTTGCCGCACAAATTCGATCTTTTCTGGGGTTGCAGGTGGGGTGATGCCCAACAACTCCAAGGCTCGCCGAATGCGGTACAGATGCCAACGGCCGGAACGGTTGTAGAGCATCAGCGCCATCACCCCATCGGGAGCCAACCGCGATGCCAGATTGCTCAAAGCCTTCACCGGATCTGCAGTGTGGTGAATCACGCCGTAGGAGCTGATCATGTCGAAGCTGCCTTCGGGCCAAGTAGAGGGATCCAGCAGATCCCCGTACTGCACAGAGCAGTTGCGTAGGCCGTGGTGCTTAATTCGCTTTTGGGCAATCTCTAGGGCCGGGCGGCTGATGTCGATCCCGACCACCGACCCATAGCCGGGGTTGCTGGCGGCAATGCCATGCACCTCCCAGCCGGTGCCACACCCGGCCACCAAAAACCTGGCTCCTGCGGGCTCTTGCAGCCTACGGGTGCGGGCGTACTGCGCCAAGGTATAGCTGCCCAGACTGGAGAAGCCCTCAAAGGGCCGGTCGTAAGGAATAGGAGGATAGGGGAAAGTCTCGTACTGGGCCTGCACCGCCCGGGTAATCTCGGCTTCGCTCACCAAAAGCACTTCCTCCCACGCGTTCTCCCCCATCCTAAGGTCTTCTTGACGCTTTGAGCCGGGAGATCTTGCTGGGTTGCCCGTCTGAGAACCTGGCCCTTCACAGCCTGGTTGTAAACCCCGCCGGAGGCAGAGCGGGCGGGACGGAGTCCTCACAAAACCGAGTGAGGCAGGCGACCCTCTGCCGAGCCGTTGGCTAAGGCCCTGCCAGAGCGTGAGTTGCCCGCTTGTAGGCTTCCTCCAGCGTCTCTGCCAAGGTGGGGTGAACGTGCACCAAGCCGGCCAGTTCTCGCACCGTGGCCCGGCGAGCAATGGCCTGAGCTGCCTCGTGAATCAAATCCGCCGCATGGGGCCCGAAGATATGGGATCCCAGCAATAGGCCGGTACTCTTGTCGAAGACCAGCTTGACCATGCCCTCCGTCTCTCCCGAAGCAATAGCCTTGGAGTTGCCGCCAAAGTAGGTGCGCACCGTGCCTACGCTGTAGCCTTCTTCCTTGGCCTGAGGCTCGGTCAGCCCTACAAAACCCATTTCCGGGTGAGTGAACACCGCTGCCGGGATGCTGAGGTAGTCCATGTAGGCAGTACGGCCACAGATGTTTTCCACGGCCACTCTCCCCTGGGCTGCCGCTGCGTGGGCCAACATCATTTTGCCTGTCACATCCCCAATGGCCCAGAGGTGAGGCAAATCGGTGGCCATGCGGCTATCGACGGGGATGAACCCCCGTTTGCCGGTGTCGATGCCCAGCTCGGCCAAGCCCAGCCCCTCTGAGACCGGGATCCGACCGGCAGCCACCAAGCAGCCATCCACCTGCAGCGTCTCGCCGTTGGAGAGGTGAATCGTTACTGGCTGGCCAGGGATCACCTGCTTGGCCGTGATCCCCACGTAGGTCTGGATTTGCCTGGGCTTAATCAGCACCCGCTGGGCCAGGCGGGCAATATCGGGGTCAAAGGCCGGCATCAGGGTCTCCAGGGCTTCGATGAGGATGACCTGGGATCCCAGGGCGGTGTAGATGTCGGCAAACTCCTGGCCGATGTAGCCGCTGCCGATAATGGCCAGCCGCTCCGGGATCCACTCCAGCCGCACCGCCTCGTCGCTGGTAAACACCGTCCGCCCATCCACCTCGATGCCAGGGGGCACAAAGGGGCGGGAGCCCGTAGCAAGAATAACATCCTGCGCCGTGTAGGTATAGGATCCCTTCTCTTCCTGGACTTCCACCTGCTGGGGTGCCACCAACTTGCCTCGCCCTCTCAGGATTGTTACCCCCAGCTTCTCCAGCGAGCGAGTCATGTCGGCGCGGATCTTCTCCACCACTTGGGCAGCATGATTGGCAATAGCCTCTCGGTTCACCTGAAGGGATCCCACTTGGATGCCCAGCCCAGAGCTATGTTGCAGTTCCCGCAGGCGTCCTGAGGCGGCCAGCAGAGCCTTGGAGGGGATGCAGCCGCGGTTGATGCAGGTGCCGCCCATTTCTGCACCTTCAACGATGGCGGTCTTCAGGCCAGATTCGACCGCATGTAAAGCAGCGCCGTGGCCGCCGACGCCGGCACCGATGATGATTACGTCAAAATCGAAGCTCATGGCGAGATTGGATAACCAGTGCCTCATTTTCTCACCTTGTTGGCCTTCCCAGAAACCTGGCTAGGGGCACCCAAGCCATGCAGTAGCATAGAGTCGCTTGTAGGCGGGTGGGGGTACACATGACACTCCAAGCTTTGATCTTCGATGTGGACGGCACGCTGGCGGACACGGAGCGGGATGGTCATCGCGTGGCCTTTAACGCTGCCTTTGCCGAGGCAGGGCTGGACTGGCACTGGTCGGTGGAGCTCTACGGCCAACTCCTGGCCATTACGGGGGGCAAAGAGCGCATTCGCCATTTCGTTGCAACCTGCCAGCCGCCGCTACCCCCTGGTGAAGATTTAAATGCCCTCATTGCCCGGCTGCACCAGGCCAAAACCCGCCACTACACTGCCCTATTGGCCCAAGGGGGGATCCCACTCCGCCCAGGGGTGAAGCGCCTCCTGCAGGAGGCCAGAGCTGCTGGGATCCGCTTGGCCATTGCCACCACCACCACGCCGGAAAATGTAACAGCCCTTTTGGAGCACACACTGCCGGAGAGCCTAAGCTGGTTTGAAGTGATCGCTGCCGGCGATATTGTCCCCGCCAAAAAGCCCGCCCCCGACATCTACTTCTACACCCTGGAACAGATGGGGCTGCCCCCCCAGGCCTGCCTGGCCTTTGAAGACTCGGAGAATGGGCTGCGCTCGGCCCAGCAGGCCGGTATTCCCACTGTGGTGACGGTAAACGACTATACCCGGGATCAGGATTTTTCCGGGGCGGCTCTGGTGCTGGATCACCTGGGGGAGCCTGAGGATCCGTTTCGGGTGTTGGCGGGAACGGTGGGATCCCACCGCTACTTCACCCTGGAGTTGGCCCGACAGATCCATGCTCAAGTTGCCCGGTCTGGAGTGGGAAGCTCATGATGGCGTCAGATCTCCAAGACCTGCAGCAGCGCCTAGAGGCCCATCTGCGCCAGGTGGCCCAGCCGCGGGATCCCGACTGGTCGCCCTTGGGCCATCAGCAGGTGGAGCGCTACATCCAAGAGCAGCTCTCTGGCTGGGGATCCCTGGAGTCCTTCCCCTTTGAGGCCGGTGGCCGCCTGCACCGCAACTGGATCTTGAAATTGCCGGGATCCCGTTCTGGCCGCCAACCCATCCTCATCGGAGCCCACTTTGACGCTGCCCCGGCAACCCCTGGAGCAGACGACAACGCCAGCGGCATAGCGGTGTTGCTGGAATTGGCCCGCCATTTTGCCGCCAACCCTGCCCCTTCCCCCCTGTGGCTGGTGGCTTTTGACCTGGAGGAGCGGGGGATGGTGGGCAGTGGGGCTTACGCCCAGTTTCTTCAACGTCAGAGGCAATCCCTACGGCTGATGCTGTCTTTGGAAATGCTGGGCTACCGGGATCCCGCCCCCGGATCCCAGGACTATCCCGCCGGCCTTGAGAAGCTTTACCCCAACCGGGGAGATTACATTGGCCTTATTGGCAACTGGCCCACCTGGGGGGATCTGCTCAAGCTGCAGCATGATTTTCAGAAAGCGGGGATCCCTTGTTGCTGGCTGCTGGCCGGGCAGCGAGGCTTGATCCTACCTGCCACTCGCCTGAGCGACCACTCCCCCTTTTGGGATGCGGGCTACGCCGCCGTTATGGTTACCGACACCGCCTTCTTGCGCAACCCCCACTACCACAAGCTGAGCGATACCTTGGAAACCCTAGATCCAGATTTCCTGACGGGGGTCTGCCAGGGCTTGATGGCCGGGATCCGCTCGCTGTAGCTCTTCCAAACACCACAGTCGTTCAACAACAAGTAGCGTGCGTTAAGTCCTAACTCCCCTCTCTCTGGAAGGAGGCTGGGGGTAAGGGTAGAGTTGGCATCCTCAGTACGGAGATTTCTCCAGGGGGTTCGCGATTCTTCGACTGGATCCTTTGTTGATGAGGGGAGACAATGGATGAGAGTAGTAAGACGAGAGTAGTAGCAGGGAAAAGGTTAAAAAACCTGCCTTGGCACTGTAAAACTCAGCAGGAGATTGCGTATGAGCGCTTTTGCCCAAGCTCCCAAAAAGTGTGTTTCCGCCGCTTTCAAAGAAGAGGTCAAGCTGCAAGAGTGTATCCAGCGGCTTTTGAACCGTGGCATTCCCAACGATTGCATCTCCATTATTGGCCGCAACTTTCAAACCGAAGCCAAAATTACCGGGTTTATCACCCGCAAAGAGGTGGTTCTGGACGGTCTGACCAATGGGGCCATCTATGGATCCCTGTTCGGATCCCTGCTGGGGCTGCTCACTGGCGTGGGGGTGCTGTTCATTCCCTTTTTGGGGGCAGTGGTGGCCGCTGGGCCTCTGGGAGCCGCTTTGTTGGGGGCAACGGGCGGCGCTTTGTACGGAGCACTGGGAGCGGGCCTGGGATCCGCCCTGATTGCCTTGGGTATGCCGCAGGAGAAAGCCGCCATCTACCAAACCCGGGTACAGGCGGGCGAGTTCTTGTTGGTGGTGCAAGTACCGGAAGAGAAGTCGGGCGAAATTTACTTGCTGCTGCAGAGTGCTGGCGGAGAGGAAGTTTCCATTGCCGACTTGAACTTGCCCGGTGAGCCAGAGGGAGACTTAACCCCAGAGAGCATCTCGCCGGAAATCCGCGCTGACCTCTCGGAAGAAGCGCAGCAAACCTTTGTGGAAGCCTACAACCAAGCCAAACAAGAGAGCAATAACTCCACCCATGCACTCCTCAAAGCTTGGGAAAAGGTCAAGCAAATTTTCACACGAGATGAGAAAGGGATCTTCTCCAAACGCAAGCCCTAGCCCAAAAAGTTTCCGAAGTAGCGAGAGCACAGTAAAGCGCCATCTCGCCGCTCTGCCTGTACGTGTTCTGGGTCTGCTCCAATTTTTTAGCTGCAACCTTATATCCTGAGAA
The DNA here is from genome assembly GCF_054058415.1 of Thermostichus sp. MS-CIW-38. Classification (NCBI taxonomy): domain Bacteria; kingdom Bacillati; phylum Cyanobacteriota; class Cyanophyceae; order Thermostichales; family Thermostichaceae; genus Thermostichus; species Thermostichus sp. MS-CIW-38. The sequence continues at coordinate 23,057 of NZ_JBSSAH010000003.1, forward strand.
TAGCCCGAAAAACTCTAACCTAACCTTGCAGGGGTGAGCCTATGGCTGCGAGTGACTTCAAGGATTATTACAAGATCCTGGGCGTCAGCAGAGATGCCTCTGCCGAGGAAATCAAGCGCGTCTATCGCAAGCTGGCCCGCCAGTATCACCCCGATGTCAACCCTGGGAATAAGGCGGCAGAGGAGCGCTTCAAGGAGATCAACGAAGCCTACGAGGTGCTCTCAGATCCGGAAAAGCGGCGGCGCTACGACCAGTTTGGGCAGTACTGGCAGCGGGTGGGTACTGGTTCTGCTGCTGGAATGCCTGGCATGGAGGGCTTCGCCCAGTACACCAGCTTCGAGGAGTTTATCAACGAGCTGTTGGGCCGTATGGGATCCCGCCGCAGCGGGTTCCAGGGCTTCGCCGGCGGCTTTGGGCCGTTTGTTTCGGTGGATTTGCCGGGGCAGGATGTGGAGGGCACTCTGGGTCTCAGCTGGGCAGAAGCTTTCCACGGCACCCAGAAACGGCTGAACCTAGATGGAGAAACGCTAACTATCCGCATTCCCCCCGGCGCTAAGCCGGGCAGTCGCATCCGCGTCAAGGGCAAAGGCCAGGTCAGCCCCTTTGGCGGGCCAAGAGGGGATCTCTACCTCACTTTGGAGCTGCCCCCCCATCCCTTCTTCCGCTTTGACGGAGACAACCTGCTCTGCGAGCTGCCCATTACTCCTGACGAGGCGGCTTTGGGAGGGACGGCGGAAGTTCCCACCCCTACGGGTCGCGTGCAACTGAAGATCCCTGCCGGGGTAGACAGCGGCCAAACCCTGCGGCTGCGGGGCCAAGGCTGGCGGGATCCCCAAGGCCAGCGGAGCGACCTGCTGGTGCGGCTGAAGGTGGTGGCGCCCAAATCCCTTTCCCAGACCGAGCGGGATCTCTACGAAAAGCTGCGCCAAAGCCGTAGCTGGGATCCCCGCGCCCACTTGCAGGAGGTGAGTCTATGAGTTTGGCCATTGTGCGGGTAGAAGAACGGCTCTATACCTTCGAGCAGGCCACGGAACTGCTGGGGATCCCTCCCCACCTGCTGGAATGGCTGCTGGCCCAAGGCTTAGTGGAGGCCGAGAGCAGCTACCTGACCCCCCAACAGCTCAGGCGGTTGTTGCAAATGAGCCGCCTACACCGAGACTTAGGCCTCAACTGGACGGGGGCAGCGATGGTCTTGGACATGGCTCAGGAAATTGCCCGGCTCAGGGGGCAACTGCGCCACTACCGCGGATTTTGAGGCTGCCCAGCTAACCCATCAAGGAGATAAACTTCGATGAACCCTATGGAACAGATCATCCGACGTAGCCAGGTGGTGGGCCTGCTGGCCCTCGATGGCAGCACTGCTACCGCATTGGGTACCGTAGAAGAAATCTGGGTTGACCCAACAGGGCGGGTATGCTACTTCACCAGCCAGCAGGGGTACACCCCCCTGGAGCAGATTTCTCTCATCGGGCCAGACGCGCTGCTGACCTACTCTACCGTTTTTGCTACCCCCCTAACCCCCATCAGCTCTCTTTACCGCCGCACAGTGCGCATTGGGAATCGAGAGGTCGGCTGGATTGAGGATTTTCTCTTCGACTGGGAGACCGGATCCATTGCCGCTTATATTCTGGGTGGCAGCATTGCCGAGCCTTGGGGGGGGCGTGCCGTTCTCCTACCTGAGGATGTGGAAGCCATTGATGTGGACGCGGTGGTGGTTAAGGAGGATGCTCCGCAGCGGCTGAAATCGGAAGCGGAAGGCTTAAAGAACTTTTGGAGCGAAAAATCTCGGCAGGTGAAACAGCTTATCCAGCGCATGGGGGATCGCCTCAAGGCGTTGGTTGGCCCACAGGATCCGCCGGAGGTGGTGCGCGTTAAGGTGAAGCAGGTGCGGGACGAGCTGGCCAAAGGGGGCAAGTTCGATCTCTCCCTACTGGACGAGGCGGCAGAGTTTCTGCAACACAAGTGGGAAACCTGGCAACATCGCCTCAGCCGCGCCGCTCAGCGCATGCAGGCTGCCCTTCAGGCTGCTTGGGAGAAGCTGACCGAATAGCAAAGAATGACTCTGCAACCTCTGGCCTGCGGTCGCCTCAGATGCTGCACATTTGCTTCCCAACTGCTTCCCAACTCCCCTCTTCCTCTGGGAAAGGGGCTGGGGGGCAACAGCATGAGGTGCTTGGGGAGTCCGTCCCACTGCTCGACCGGAACTGTTGCAAGCCAGTCCTCGACCAAACCCAGCTGACGGACGGCGGCTTTTTCGGCTACGATCTAAGATCGCTGTCAATGCTCGGATCAGGTTTCAAGACCCCCGCAGGGCACCTGTACGGCAGGGAGAAAGATGACTTACGCAATTGTGGAAACCGGCGGTAAGCAGCTTTGGGTGGAGCCGGGGCGTTTTTACGAGGTCGATCGCCTGGCGGAAGTGGAGGAGAACAGCCCCTTCGATTTGTCTCGTGTGCTGTTGATCAACCACGAGGGACAAATCACGTTGGGGCATCCCTACGTTTCGGAGGCGGTCGTCAGGGCACGGGTTTTGCAGCATCGGCGCGGCGATAAAATCATCGTTTACAAGATGAGGCCAAAGAAAAAGACCCGCAAAAAGAGGGGCCATCGGCAACCGCTGACCCGTCTGCTGATCGAGTCTATTGAACTCAATGGGGTGCCCCTAGCCACGGCACCATCCCGTACGGAAGCGGCTCCAGAGTCTAACCCAGAGGCAGCCCCTTCGGCAGCGGCGACAGGGATCCCTGCGGATGAGGAATAAACTCTGAACTCAGGTGTCCTGAATCCCGATTTTTTTATCTCGTTTCTGTTGATCACGCAGTTGCATAGGAGGCGTTATGGCTCATAAGAAGGGAACGGGCAGCACTCGCAACGGTCGAGATTCCAATGCCAAGCGGCTGGGGGTGAAGCGCTATGGGGGCGAGCTGGTGCATCCCGGCCACATTCTGGTCAGGCAGCGGGGCACCAAGTTTCACCCAGGGGTGAACGTGCGCATCGGCGGCGACGACACCTTGTATTCTGTGGTCACCGGCATTGTGACCTTTGAGCGCTATGGCAAGTGGCGGCAAAAGGTGAGTGTCTACCCAGCTGAGGTGGCTGCCCAGTAGGGAAAGGCCCAGCTTTGAAACTGCCTGGGAGAGCATGACTCTAGTCAATAATAAGCTCAACTATACTGAAAATAATGTATAATATGTTCAGTACGGATTACTACCAGTTGATCTTTCTGTTTACTTTCGAGTCTGCCAACATGGTAGCCAAAGCAAAGCAGAAAATTGGTAGTAAGACGACACGGAAACTGCGCTTTGGGTATTCTACTCAAAGCTTTGCGGGATACCGCCATTCTGGTTGGAAACAAACAGAATGCTATCGCTGCATAGTTGAACAGTGATGTTCAGCAGTGCTCAGCGTAAATGTATCAGTTTCTTCCGCAAGAGAAGATTCTCGCTTCTGTCGACCAAGCTGCTTGCCGGGCTGAAAACTGTCTGCTCCAGAGCAGACAGGGTTTTGCTGTTGCTGATTCCTGAACTTTTTTCGTTCTTGAGGATTGGGGCCAGCCGGAAGAGAAGAGGAGCTAGGGATCCCTGACCCTTCAAGGGCGAAAATGGCAAAAGCGTGGAAGGCAGAAAGCTGATGCGGGTGTATCTGTTTCGCTGGGCAGGGTTGCTTCACCTCATTGCCGGGGTGATGTACCTCTACTGGCGACTGACAGCCGGGTTGATGGATTTGGGATCCCTTTTGTTTTGGGGGGCAGAGCTGTATGTTTGGCTGGCGGCGGTGGGCTTTACCCTCAGCCGCTATCCCCAAGTGCCGAGAGAGACGATCCCATCCCCAGAGGTCCTGCGGCGGTCGTTTTTCCAATTGCCGCGGGTGGATGTACTGGTGCTGCGCCAGTGGGATTCTCTGGAGGCAACCCGGCAGACGGTGCTCTCGGCTCTGCACCTCGACTACCCGTGGGAGCGGTTGTTTGTCCACATTGTGGATCGGGTAGAAGATGAGGAGATGGCCAAGGCGGCGCGGGCCATTCCCTGCGAATACTGGGCCTGCCCTAGCCCCACAGCCGACCCCCTGGCTTACGCGATGGGATCCCCTCATATCCAAGGGGAGTATCTGCTCCTAGTACAGCCGGGCCATTTTCTCGAGCGGGACTTCCTGTGGCAGACCTTGCCCCACTTTTACGACTCGCCGGAGCGGGCTCCAATTGTCAACCGAACTGGCTTTGTGCAGGCAATGCTGCGCACCCTAGGCCAGTCCAGAGCCGTTCACCCCCTGCAGCAGCTCTTGGCGGTGGGATCCCAGGGCTACCAGGCGGCACCCCTGTTGGGTTCTGGCTGTCTCATCCGGCGCAAGGCTTTGGAAGGGATCCCGCGGATCGACATTCGCCGCCCTGTGCAGTTGGGGTGTCAGATGCACTGCCGCGGCTGGCAGTCTCAATTGGTTCGCCAAACCCAGGTTACGGGTGTTTTGTTGCCCTTGCGCAACCGCCGCGTTGCTTTGCTGGCTTTGTTTTCGGCCTTGAGGGAAAACCCCTTTTGGGGCAAGCCGACCACGCAGCAGCAGCGCTTTCAATACCTGTGGCTGGCCCTCTGGGCTGCCGGTGGGATGGCGGAGCTGGTCTACTTGGCGGTGCCGATGGTCTTTCTCTGCACAGGGTGGATGCCGGTGCCGGCCTTTGACCGGGTCTTCTTCGCGTGGTTTTTGCCTTATGCTCTCCTAGGGCGCATCAGTTGGCTCTTGGCCTTTCCCCCGCATTTGTGGGGGGCAGCTTGGCAGTCGGAACGGCAGACGGGCAGCCAGTTTTTTCAGTCCATCCAGGCGCTGGTGCAAAGTCTGCAGGGAGTGCCCCCCTATCCCGAGCAGCCTTCCCAGCTCTCCTTAGGACCTCAGGCTCTGGCTATTGTGCTGACTTTTCTGGCTATGGGGGTGGGATCCCTGCGTTCTGCCGGCAGTTGGGATCCCTCTTGGCCTGAGCTGCTGTTTGGCTTGGTCTGGGCCTTCTACAACCTGATGATCCTGACGGTGCGCCCCGACGATCACGATTTTGCCGGCTTTGCTTTTCCCAGCAGCAGCGCCGCTGCGGCGACAGAAGAGAGCGCCGACCCATAGGCTGCCAAGCCAAGACAAGTTCATCGCAAAACCAAATCTCCACATCCATTCAGCTGCTGCATGGATGAAATGGCAGGCTGCCGCGGCAGATGGTGGGCAAACGCTATGCTGTGAGAAGTGTAGGATAAGTGGATCGGCACAGGTTGTCTCCAACTCTCCGGGGAGGTGTACCGGTGGAGAGGGGGGATCCCTGGCCAAGTCGCCCCTCCTGTTTGCAGGATTGAACGCGGTCTTCTAGGTTCAGAACGACACACCTGTGGAGTCAGAGAGACCCCCCCTTCGACTGCTCCCCCTGGGTACGGATCCCCGTCAACAGGGCTGTGCCTATTGGGTGGAGATGGGATCCCACCGTTTGCTTCTCGATTGCGGGTTGCCCGCTCCTGCCCTCTTTAAGGCTCTGCCAGGGATCCCGGATGCGGTAATCTGCAGCCATGCTCACTTTGACCATGTGCAAGGGCTACCTGCTTTTCATCGTCGTTACCCTCAGGTACCTCTCTACGCCACGCCGGTGACTGCTCATTTGGCCGCTGGTCTGTGGGAGTGTGGCGTTTGGCCAGGCTACGACCGGGACATTCGCTTTCCCCCCTTTCGGGCGCTGCCTTTGGGCCGGGCGCGAGAGATTTTGCCCCATCTGATGCTCACTTTCTTTGCGGCTGGGCATCTGCTGGGAGCGGCGGCAACCCTGCTGCAAAATACCCAAACCACTCCGGCCCAAGCCTGCGTGTACACGGGCGACTGTTCCCTGGCCTCAACTCGCTTTGCCCCCGGCTTGGATCTCATTGCTTTGCGCCACTGGCAGCCGGACGTGTTGCTCATCGAGGCTTCGCTGGGATCCACCCGCCATCCACCCCGTCGTCACCTGGAAAATCGCCTGGTGGAGCGGTTGCTCAGCGCCTTGGAAGCGGGGCAAACGGTGCTGTTTCCCCTGCCAGTGTTGGGGTTGGGGCAGGAGCTGATCTTTCTCCTCAAAGCCCACCACCGCTTTACCCAAGCCCCCCAAGAGCTCAAGATATGGGTGGCGCCGGGGCTGGCGGCAGGCTGCAATCTCTACGAGCGCTTGCTCACCTACCTGCCGGAGCCGGTGCGCAATTTCGCCACCTACCAGCCCTTGTTCTGGGAAGACCGCCTGCAGCCGCGGGTTCAGCCCCTTACCGAAGCGGATCCTCTGCCCCAAGGCTTGCTGCTGTGCGACGCCGATGCCGGGCCTGAGGCTTGGGATCCCATCTGGTCGAGATTGCTGGCCCAACCGCAGCGCTCCTGTCTGCTGGTGCGGCTGCCGGAAGTGGAGCTGGCCACCCCATTTGAGCGTTGGCCGGCGCCGCTGCGCTCCCGCATTGCCGTTGAATGGATAACCTGGCACAGCCACAACGATGTCGGGCATCTCACCCAGATCATCCACACCTTTCGCCCCCAGCATTTGGTCTTGGTTCACGCCGACCCCAAGCAGGCTCAGGATCTGGCGGATCTGCCGGAGCTGTGCAATCGCTACCATGTCCACTGCCCTCAGCCTGGGCATTGGCTGGAGTTGCCCGATGGCCGCCTGCAAACCCCGGTCAAGCTCCCGGATTCTCCTGCCGAGGTCACGGATCCCGCTGTGCGCTACGAGGGGGAGGTGGAAGAAGTTTGGCAGGAGCAGGGCTCGCCGCGGACTTTGGCGGGGGTACAGGTGCGTCTGCCGCCCCAGATCACCCAGGATCCCCGTTGGCCGGCCTGGGCCGATACCGGCCTGGTGGAAGCCCGCTGGCAGGGATCCGAACTGGTGCTGCGCGGCCTTTCTCCACGGGAGCTGATCCGCCCGGCAGAGGCTGCCCCTTCTCCAGCAGGGATCGTGCCGCGTCCAAAACAGCCTTCTGTATCCAGTCATCACGGTGGCAAAAAGTGCCAAAATTGTCGCTTTGCCCGCCAGATCTTGACTTCCCAAGCCCAAGCCTTTCGCTGCGATCAGGAACGCTCTCCCCTCTACCGCCTCAGGGTGGATCCCCAGGGGAGCTGCCCCTACCATCAGCCGCAGGAGATCCGCTCTTCCGGTTAGCCGTCAAGCCAGGGAAGCCCAAAGGCTAGAATGGGGCAAGTCGCGGTGCCAACCATGCTTGAGCAAGATTCCTGGGCAAATCATCGCCGTGGGCCGGTCGGATCCCTGGAGCGCCCAGCCGAGGCCTTGGCTGCGGCCAGCCCGCCCGTAGTGCAGATGGTTGGGGTGAACAAAGTCTATCCACTGCCGGAGGGCAGTTTTCAGGCCCTCTACGATATCGACTTGGCGATCCAGCCGGGAGAGTATTGCGCCATTATGGGGCCCTCTGGATCCGGCAAATCCACCCTGATGAACCTCATCGGCTGCTTGGATCGGCCCAGCTCAGGGCGCTACTGGCTGGATGGGGTGGAAGTTTCCACCCTGACCGATCGCGATTTGGCCCACATTCGCAACCAAAAAATCGGCTTTGTCTTCCAGCAGTTCCATCTCCTGCCCGTCCTGACAGCGCTGGAGAACGTCATGCTGCCCTTGGCCTATGCTGGGATCCCGGAGCCGGAGCAACGCCGGCGGGCCAAGCAAGCCCTAGAACAAGTGGGCTTGGGGAGCAAACTGCAGCAGCGTCCGGCCCAACTCTCCGGCGGCCAGCAGCAGCGGGTGGCGATTGCTCGTGCCATTGTCAACCGACCCCAACTGTTGCTGGCTGATGAGCCGACTGGGGCTCTGGATAGCCATACCGGCCAGGAAGTGCTGAACCTTTTTGCGGAGCTCCACCGGCAGGGCATCACCCTGGTCGTGGTCACCCATGACCTTGAAGTAGCCCAGGCCGCCCAGCGCATTATCCGGGTTGGGGATGGCCGTCTGCTGGATTGAGGAAGACAGGGATCCGCCTGGGGGCAGTTGGGTTCAGGAGAGTTCCCAGTTGCGGTGAACTGGCGTGCCGGATGGATCCCTGGCCTCACTTTGGGTGAAGGTCGAAGGGAATGTCTTAAACGGGCATGGGATAACCCTATCTAGGATGGCCCAGCTTGGGCTACTCTAAACGCAACTGAGGGCTTGGGAAGAGGATCCGTCCATGAAACTGATCGAAGATATCATCCGATTTTTGGAAACCCGCCTGGAGGAATTTCTCAGGGCCCACCCCGAGATCGAGCTGCAAGCCCTCGATGAGCAGTTGCGCCAGCAGGAATCGGATACCCTGCAGCTGTTGCAGGAAAGCCGCGTCCAAGAGGAGGCTCTCCAAAAAAGCATTCTCAACTTAGCCGAGGAGATTAAAACCTGGCACTTTCGCATTGAGAAGGCGCAGCGGGCCAATCGTCCCGATCTGGCCGAAGGAGCGGGACGCCGGGAGGCTGAGCTGTTGGAGAGGGGCAGCCAGCTATGGGGTCAAATGAAAGCCCAAAAGGAGAAAATCCAACAAATGGAAGCCCTGCTGCCGCAGATTCGCCAGCGCCGCCAAGAAGTGAAGGCTAAGCTGCAGGAGGTAAGAGCCGCGCAAGCCAAAGGCATCGACAACCCGGACCGGAATTTCAGCCCTTGGGGAAAACCTTTCGAGGCTTGGGATGAATTGGAAGAGCAATTTCGTCAGCTAGAGGTGGAAAACGAATTGAATGACACGAAGAGGAAGGTGCGGGAACAGCAGCGGCGGTAACAGCCTGACCCAAAATCTTGTTAGTTTGCTAATGTTGAATCCAGTCGCAACAGCCAAAATCGAGCTGGGCGGAACTTGTGATTTAAGCCCTTGGTCTCAAGAGCCATAGCCACATCATTTCCAGAACTTTCTCTGGCACCGACCGGGAAGAAAAGTCTCTCCTCTCCCCCAAGAGTGATACGCTATTGGGCATGAATGAGTTGTATCTGAATCACCCCACATTTGGTCTGCTCTACAGCCTGTGTCAGGTCGACGAAAATCAGGCTCTCTTCACCACTCTCTACGCCCAAAGGCTCTTTTTTCGGGTTTACTTCAGGCCGCCGGATAACAGCGGGGATCCTGCTGCCATGGAGGAGTTGGTCTTCGATCCGATTAGCCGTAATGAGGCTCGCCAGCTCATCGAAGAGCAAATGCGCCTGCTGCGCCGTGCTGCCCGCCAAGATGAGCTAGAACAATTGCAGTTGATCTACAAGCAAACCTTTTCCTGAAAGAGGGTTTTCTGAAGGTCTTGCAGGGCTCAGGACGAGGGTTTTGTTCCTCAGATAAGATAGCCACCTAAAACTGAGACAGAAAGCGCAGGTCGCTGGTATAAAACAGGCGGATATCCTGAATGCCGTGGAGGAGCATGGCCATCCGCTCAATGCCGATCCCTGCCGCAAATCCGGTGTAGCGCTCCGGGTCGTAGCCCACCGCTTGAAATACATTGGGATCCACCATGCCGCAGCCGAAGATTTCCAGCCATTTCGAGCCAAAGCGCACGTCCATCTCAGCAGAAGGCTCGGTAAAGGGAAAATAGCTGGGCCGAAAGCGGGTTTCTCGCTTGCCCAATAGGCGGGTGATGAAAGTGTTGAGGGTGCCCTTCAGGTCGGAAAAGGTGAGGTTCTCGCCCACCGCCAAAATTTCCATCTGGTGAAACACAGCGGAGTGGGTGGCATCCACGGTATCGCGGCGCATCACCCGACCGGCATGCACAATGCGCAGCGGCGGCTGGTGTTGCTCCATGTAGCGCACCTGCACCGAGGAGGTTTGGGTACGCATCAGGTAGCCATTGGCCAGGTAGAGGGTATCCTGCATATCCCGCGCCGGATGGTCGGCAGGGGTGTTGAGGGCCTCGAAGTTGTAGTACTCCGTCTCGAGCTCAGGCCCATGCACCACGGTGTAGCCCATTCCCACAAAGATATCGAGCATGCGGTCGATGGTGGCCTGCAGCGGATGGATCCGCCCCAGAGGCCGACGGGGCCCGGGCATGGTGACATCTAGGCGCTCTGCTTCTAGGCGGGCCAGCAGTTGAGCTTCGCCAAGGGCCTGTTTGCGCTGCTCCAGACTGGATTGGAGGGCCTCTTTAAAGGTGTTGGCCAAAGCGCCAATGGCAGGCCGTTCTTCTGGGGGCAGCTTCCCCATCCCCCCCAAGATTTTGGAGAGCTTGCCTTTCTTACCCAGGTAGTCGATGCGGATCTGCTCCAAAGCATCCAGATCGGCAGCTTGTTCCACTTGGGCGAGGGCCTCGCTTTGCAGGGTGAGAAGCTGTTGGCAAAGCGTGTCTTTTTCGTCTTGCATGGGGCCGATTCCAAGGGCAGAAGGGATCCCTGGGGTTGTGAGGAGTCCCTACAAAGGTATCACAGGAGGGAGCTCGGTCGCGCCTTTGCATCCGATGGGGTTGGTCAGCAGCAGGGGGAACCCTTTTGGGGAACTAGCTCTGAGGCGCCGAATCTGGCAACAGACACCCCAAAGCATCACACCCCGCCGGCCCCTCTGCTGTCAGGGTCAGGTTGCGGTCGTAGCGGGCCAGGGCCGCGAAGAAGTTATCTGTCCGCCGTCTCTGCTTGACCTCGGCCACCAGCCGCTCATAGGTGGGCTTGTCGATTTTCTCAAAAGGCAGGCGGGGGAAGGGGGCATCGAAGCGGGCCAGCAGCGCTGCGCTGATGTAGCCCTCGTCGTCGCGGATGGCTTCGTAGATACGGGATCCCAGAGCTTCCACCTCGTCCTCCCGCAGCTCGATGGTGGCGGAGGTGTTGTGGGTGGTGTAGTACTTCTGAACCTGCATATAGAAGTCAAACTGGGCCAGGGCCGAGAATTGCTCGATCTCGATCTGGCCAGCACCGGGCAGGTTGGCCCATTCTACTTCCACAGGCAGTTCCACCAGCCATTCGGTACAGCGGGGATCAAAGGGGTCGTTGAGCAAGTTCCCGTTTTCATCTTTGTCCGCCTGAGCAGGTACCACCGAGTAGCCATAGTCCAGACAGGCCAGCGCCACCGGGTCATTTTTGGCAAAGGTGATGCGGCGGATGTAGCGTTGGGCTTTGGGCGGGTGCCAGCCGGGAGAGGCGTTGGTGAGCAGCGACTTGGTGCCGGCGGGCTGAACCGTGGTGCAGCGGTTGGGGCGGCGCAGGCTGTGGCGGTCGCAGTAGTCCCAGACCACGCGGTGGACGATCTCCTTCCAGCGGCTGAGGTATTCCCGCTCCTGCTGCTTGAATTCCTTCCCGATGGGGGTATCGGGTCTCCCTTCCTGCCACCAGCGCAGCCATTCAACCCCAAAGGCTTTGACGCAAAAGTCGAACAGGCCTGTGAACGAGACGCCGACGATGGGATCCCATTCCCGCGAGCGCTGGAAGCGAGGTTCCACAAAGTGGTGGTGGAGCAGAGCTGCCACCGTGAGGGCTCCCGCCGTGAAGGCGTCTTCCTGCTCCTGCCAGTTCTGGGGATCCAGCCGGTTGAGGTGGATCTCGGCCAGATTGCAGTGGAAGTCGAATCCGATGATCTCGCCGCAGTTGTGGACGACTAGCCCGTTTGCATCAAAGCAGCTGGGGCCGGGCACGGTGCAGTCATAGACCGGTTCCACCCCGTCAGGCTCCAGCGCTGCAACCGTGACGGCAAACCGCTCTCGGTTAAGCCGGGGCTGATAGCTGCCCAGCAGTTCGCCTAGCTTCTGGGCTTTGCGGGGTTCGCGGAAGCCCACTACTGCTTGAAACTGGTGCAGGTTGTCCTTAGTGATAACCAGCTCGTGAGCGATAACCAGCTCGTGAGCGATAACCAGCTCGTGCTGCGCGGCTGGCTGGCGCTGGCTGGCGGGCAGCAGGTGATATCCAGCGGGACGGATGGCCGAGACAATCCCCAGGCGGGCAAGCATGCGCTGCACGGCTTTGAGGGTGTCCAGGTTGCTTTGGGAGAGCCGCACGCTAAGCCCCTGCACGCTGCCATCGGCATCAAACAGGCCGCACAAGAAGCCGCGGTGGAAATCGCAGCTGGTGGCCTCGACTGCCGCAGTCATTTCTTTCTGTCCTGGAGCTATGCCGAACTTGGCCGCCAGTCTTGCCAAGCCGGTGGAATGGATAACCCGACACTTCAGCTCAGGGTGATACCAGGTCTCTGGCCGGCGAGGTTCGCACCCCACCGCAGTTTGCAACCGCTGAACCGCATATGGGTTCATCTCGTCTTGGGTATCCTGCCAGTGGCGCAATACAGCTGTGTCGTTCCACTGGGTCGTCGCAAGGCTGCCGTTGCCCAACCAATTCCCCAGGAGCCAGCCTTCCTCCCAGGTTCCCTCACCATCCCACGGGGTTAGATGGCGATGGTTGTGCAGCAGGATGCGGTCGCCCGGGCGCAGGTCTTCTGCCGGCACCCATTCGGTGTACTGTGCTTTTGGGGTCTGGGCGATGACCTTGAGAACCCGATGGTTGCCTGTCAGCCGCAGAGAAAACCCCTCCTCGGTCAACAGCTTGAGCACGGGCTTGGTGCCAGAGTAGAAGAACCCGGCTGGCGTGGTGCTGAATAGCTCGCCGTTGACATAGGTGCTGTGCTGCTTGCCGATAAGGTCTTTCACCTGGCGCGGGCCGTCGCCGGTATGGATCCAGGTGTCGGCCGTAACGCAGGGGTTCAGCCCGTACCGTTGTACCCTATGCCATGCCGGGGGTTGGAGGAACGGAGAGTCGGTAGCTGCCTGCCGCTCTTCTATCCAGCGTCCGGCTCCCTCTGGCCCCTGCGAGGCATAGACGTCGAGGAACTCCCGCTTGAGCTCTGGGGTGTTGAGCAGGTCGGCGTTGGCCCGTGCTACGGCTTCCCCGGCCCACTGGATGGCGCCCTCACCGGAGTAAAACTGCTTCCGCACGGCCTCAACACATTCTTCCCGCGTCGGCTTGCGGTGAAACACCCGCGTGTGGTTGGCCATGCGCAGGGCATCTCGCTCGGGATCAATTCTCCAGTTGCCGTTTTCGTCCTGCTGCCAGAGGTTGTCTTTGGCGGTGGATCCCAGCTGGTCGTCGGCAGCAAACTGACGAATGCCAGCGCTACGACGAATGTTTCCCGCCACCACCACCACCGCCGCCTCGTCGATGAGCAAACAGCACTCCACCGAGTTCAGTTGCCGACCTACCGCCCTGTTGAGGATGGCGGCACAGCGCTCGTACAAGCCGGGCAGCTTAATGGGGTTGGCTACGCCCCCAAACCCTTTCAGCCGCTCCCCAGCCGGGCGGACATCGCTCAAGTCCACTGTCACTTCCACCTGGCCCCCAAAGCTGGGATCCGACGCCAGCTCCAGCAGCGCTTGGTAGGACTCCACCCAGCCGCGGCGGCTGTCCCCCACCTGGATGTGCACCTGGGATCCCTGCCGTTGGATGCGGGTGTGCTCCTGCCGCTCTTCGGGAGGGGTGGTGCCGATGGATCCCTTCACGTGAACCCGCAGGCGGTTGACAATGGGGGGCAACTGGCGGATGAACTGGGGTTCCAGCACCGCTCCTGTGCCGCAGCCCATCATGGCCAAATCCATCATCAGGCCAAAGGCCCGCCAGTCCACCACCGCCAAACTGGTGCAGTTGTAGGCGCCGGAGAAGTTTTCCGGCTTCTGGATCCAGTCGGTGCCCATCACCCACAAGGCTCGACCGGAGATCAACGCCTTCAACTGCCGCTGCAGACGTTCTACCAACTGCCGCTCCTGAGGGGTGAAGCGCCCCAACCGGGCAATATCGGCCAAGGTGCGATCGCAAACCTCGCTCCAAGTCTCGCGGCTGCCATCTGGGCGGCGACGGCTGTAGGTGCGGTAGAACACCGGGCTGGCCGCCGGGGCTGTGGCCGGAAACTCGCCCAGAGGCAGGGATCCCGTCGTTTCAGCGGGATCAAGTCCCTGTACTTCTTTGCTCTGTTCGCCTGAGCGGGACGAAGTCCACACCATAGCCACACCTCTTCTGCAAAGCTCGGTAGTTCCGACTCTTGAGCGACGGTTGGCAACCCCGCCGACCCAACGCCCAACCACGTTATCACAATCTTCAGGGATCCGGTGTTGTAGGTAGTGTTGTGCTCTGAGAAGATCTTTAAGAGCCTCTAGGGATAGGGCAGGCCCGCTGTCTGCTGGGGGAGCCGCAAGGGAACGGAAGGCCCGGCAGAAGGGCTACAGTGGAGGAGAGGGATCCCAAGTTAAGGGGCTGCTTGTCGTCTTCAACGGCACCTTCCTGGGCCTTCTCCCCAGTGAGAGCTGTGTAAGGAGTTGTATCGTCATGACCAGTCGCCTGCGCATCGGTAGCTTGTGGGGGATCCCCTTTTTCATCGACTACACCTGGTTCCCGGCGGCCCTCCTGCTGGTGCTCTCCTACGGGGTGTTGACGGCGATGGGGTTGTTTCTTTCTCTGCTGGCCCATGAGTTGGCCCACAGCTTGGTGGCCCGCGCCTATGGGGTACGGGTTAACTCGATAACCCTGTTTATTTTTGGGGGTATGGCGGCGATTGAGCGGGAAGTTCCCCGCCCCCTTGGGGCTTTTTGCGTGGCGGTGGCAGGCCCTCTCCTCAGCTTGGGTCTGTTTGTTTTCTTCAGCGTGGCCCGGGCTTGGGCTGTGCCGGAGTCGATGCTGGCCTCAACCCTTGCCAGCTTGGCTGCCATCAACCTGACGATTGCCCTGTTTAACCTGCTGCCGGGCTTGCCTCTGGATGGGGGGCAAATGCTCAAGGCGGCCATCTGGGGTTGGACAGGGGATCGGCAAAAGGGTATGCTGTGGGCGGCCCGAGCCGGCCAGGGGGTGGGCTGGGGTTTGGTGGGGCTAGGTCTGCTGGTGGTATTTTGGGGGAGCCTCAACGGCCTCTGGGTGGGGTTGATCGGCCTGTTTATTTTGAACACCGCCCGCCGCTACAGCCAGTACGCGCAACTGCAGCAGGTGCTGGCCCGCCTGAAAGCTGCAGATGTGATGACCCGCCAGTTTCGGGTTTTGGACGCGAACATGAGCCTGCGGGAGTTTGTGGATCGCTATCTGGTGCCTTCTTCTCTCAGGCCGGAAGCTCCAACTCAGCCAGCGGAGGTTTATTTTGCCGAGGAAGATGGCCGTTATCGCGGGTTGGTCAGGCCAGAACTGCTCAACGACATCGAGCGCAGCCAGTGGGATCGCCTCACCCTCAAGGCTATTCTCAAGCCGATGGAGCAACTGCAGGGGGTACGAGAAGAGACCCCCATTCCCCAGGTGATTCAGATGATGCGCCAGGCGGAACCGCGCCGCATTTTGGTTTTCACGCCCACCGGCGCCATTGCTGGCTTGATCGACCGGGGGGATGTGGTGGCCATGGCTGCCCGGCAGTTGGGGGTCGTGCTGCCCCAAGAGGTGGTGCAGCGGGTGCGCGATAGCGAAGAATGGCCCCCTGGATTTCAGGTGGAGGACAATCTGGCCGGAGAGGGATCCCCCAGTCTGGCTTGGCAGGGATCCCCGGATCTGCGCAATGAGCCTTAGGGGGATGTCTGGACAGGGAGCAGCCCAAGGTACCTAGGTTCTCCCTCTACCACAAAAGGGGTTGGGATCTGCAAGGTGGGGAGAGAAGGCCGAGAAAAGTAGTCTCAGATACTATTTCCCGGAGCCCTTCTCCATCTACAATTAAGACTGTTCTCCATCAGTTAAGAATTTTGAACCGCTTTCCTCGTCTCTTGCCCGCCTACACCCACCGACTGAGCAACGGGCTAGGCGTTATCGTTCATCCCATCCCCATTGCCGATTCTGTAACCGTTGATGTCTGGGTACGGACAGGTGGACGCCATGAGCCGCCGGAGTGGCTGGGCCTATCCCATTTTTTGGAACACATGGTGTTTAAGGGTAGCGAGCGGCTGGCTCCTGGTGAGCTGGATTGGGCCGTGGAAGGACGGGGCGGAGTTACCAATGCTGCCACCGGCCAAGACTACACCCATTACTACATTACGGTGGCTGCTGCTGACCTAGCGGATACCTTGCCCTACTTGGCAGAGGTGGTTTTGCGGGCCGGGATCCCGGATCCAGAGTTTGAGCGGGAGCGGCAGGTGGTTCTGGAGGAAATTCGCCGCGCCGCCGACAACCCTGATTACACGGCCTATCAGCTCTTGATGGAGACCGCCTATGGGGAGCATCCCTATGGACGACCGGTGTTGGGCACACCGGAAAGCTTGATGCAACTGACCCCTGAGGTGATGCGCGCTTACCACCGCGCTTGGTATCGGCCTGAATCCATGACGGTGGTGGTGACGGGTGGCATCGATCCCGAGCGGGCGTTGGCCTTGGTGGAGGAGCAGTTTGGCAGCTCTGCTGCTGGGCCAGCACCGGCCAGCCCCCCCATCCCGCCCCAGCCTCGTCCCCAAGGGATCCTGCGCCGGGAGAGCGACCATGCCCGCTTGGAGCAAGCCCGTCTGAAATTGGCCTGGCCTACCGTTGGCATTGACGATTGGCAACAAGCCTGTGGCCTGGAGATGTTGGCTTCTCTGCTGGGAGATGGCCGTACTTCGCGGCTGGTGCATCTGCTGCGGGAACAGCGGGGCTGGGTGAGGGCCATTGGCTGTTCTTCGCTGGTGTTGAAGGAGGGGGGACTGTTTTGTATTGGGGCTCAACTGGAGCCGGAGGATGTGGCGCGGGTGGAGGCGACGATTCTGCACGAGATCGAAAAGCTGCAGCAGGATGGCATTGGTCAAGCGGAGTTGGATCGCACCCGGCGTATGCTCACCCATGAGTTCCTGTTCTCCGCCGAGTCTCCCAGTCAATTGGCGGGCATCTATGGCTACTACGAGACGCTGGGCGGGGTGCAGCGCATTCAAGAGTACCTGGAGCTGTTGCAATCTTTTACCCCGGCTCAGATCCGGGAATTGGCCCAGCAGTACTTGTCTTTGGAGGCCTATGTGGTCACCGTTCTCAAGCCGACTGCCCTGGGTACAGCGGCGGCTTCGGAGCTGCAACTGGCTTGCCGTTAAGCGCCGCCTTGGCGCTCCGGACTCTTGATTTTCGGATTTTGGACGGGATCCCTTGCCTGCATGAACTCTGCTCTGCTTGCCACCCAACGTGGCCGTTTACAGCGCGTCCTTTTGGCCAATGGCATCACGCTGTTGCTGGGCCAGAACCCAACGGTGGAGATCTTGGCTGCCCACTGTTTTTTCCGCGGTGGTAGCCGGGCAGAGCGGCCGCAACAGGCGGGGGTGAGCCACTTGATGGCGGCTGTCCTCACCAAAGGCACGCATCGGCGCAACTCCCAGGCCATTGCTGCTGCGGTGGAATCGCTGGGAGCCTCGCTATCGGTGGACAGTTCTGCCGACTATTTCGAGGTGAGCCTGCGCTGTGTGGCTGCCGATTTCCCGGAGTTGCTGGATTTGCTTGCGGAGACGCTGCGGGATCCCAGTTTTCCTGAAGAGGAGGTGGCGCGAGAGCAGGCGTTGATGCTGCAGGCCATCCGCGCCCAACAGGAACGGCCCTTCAGCTTGGCTTTCGAGCAGGTGCAACAAGCCCTCTATGGGGATCATCCCTACGCTCTGCCGGGGTTGGGACGGCTGGAAACGGTGGGATCCCTGACCCGCGAGGATTTGGTAGCCTATCACGCGGCCTACTGTCGTCCCAATGGAATGGTGATGGTGGTGATCGGCCCAGAGCCGCCGGAGCAAATGGCTGCCCAGGTGGAAGCGGCTTTGGGGGACTGGGTTGTTCCCGGCCCCTCTCCAGAGGATCGGGATGTTCCCCTGCCCCCTCTGAGGGATCCCCAACTGCTGAGGTTGCCCCAGCCCACTCAGCAGACAACAATCTTGATTGGGTTTCGCGGATCCCCTGCTGCTTCTGCGGATTATCCGGCCCTGAAGTTGCTGGCCACCTACTTGGGGAGCGGTCTATCCAGCCGTCTGTTTGTGGAACTGCGGGAGCGCTGTGGCCTGGCCTATGAGGTCTCGGCTTTTTTTGCCACCCGCCGGGATCCCGCCCCTTTTGGGGTTTACATGGGCACTGCAGCAGAGAACACCCAGGTGGCTCTGGAACGCCTACAAGCAGAAATCCACCGTCTGCAGGCCAATCCGCTCGACCTGGCAGAGGTGGAAATGGCGCAGCGCAAACTTCTGGGCCAGTATGCCCTCAGCAAACAAACCAATGCCCAGGTGGCTCAACTGGCGGGCTGGTACGAGATTTTGGGCTTGGGCATGGAGTTTGACCGGCAGTATTTGCAGGGGGTCAGGCAGCTCACCCCAGAGCAGCTCCATCAAGCCGCAAAGACCTACCTGACCCCCCCGGCCATTGCTCTGGTGGGGCCGGAAGCCGCCTTGGCAGAGGTTGAGCTGGTGTTTTAAGCTGAGCAAACCATGAGGAAAACTAAGATCTGGCAAACATGGCCATTTCGATTCAAACGGGGACATTGCGCCCACACCTCAATAAAACACCTAAATAAAAAATGTTGAAAATGTTGAATGCGCAGTGCCGGAAAGCTTTTTTTAGGAGCCCATGTGTCTCACCCTGGCCTGAAGTAACCATAACTCTGGATTGAGGTCACGATTGTGGGTCAATCTCGAGATGTCCAAGAAAACGATGGGGATCGTTTCTGAATAGCAGCCCTCTGAGAAAACTGGCGTTTTTCCTTTCTTTATCTTGCTTGAGCTTTTTGTGGCTGGTAGGCACAGCAGATCATCTGCAGGGGATACCCAAAAAGAGGGATCCGTGCCGCTTGGGCGGCTGGAAAAGCGGTTTTCCTTTGCGTTTTGCTCCTATCGGCGTCCCTTTCGGCAGCCCCTGCGCACCCACCACGGCCTGTGGTCTATCCGGGAAGGGATCCTGATCCGGCTTACGGATCGGGAGACAGGCTGTCAAGGATATGGGGAAATTGCTCCCATCCCTTGGTTTGGCAGCGAAACCCTGGAGCAGGCTCTGGAGTTTTGTCGGCAGTTGCCCCCTCTTTTGTCGGAGGCGCATATTTTGGGGATCCCAGAAGCACTGCCAACCTGCCGGTTTGGGTTTGAATGCGCTTGGCTGGCCTGTCGGGATCCCGATTGGTTGAACAAGGATCTCTCTCTACTCTCTTTCTGTGAACTTTTGGGGGAGACCCTGCCGCCGGAATCTTACAAGGACTCCTACAAGGACTCCGTCCCATTCACGCGGTCGGTGTACAAGCTCAAGGTGGGGAGGGATCCCATGCAGCAGGAGTTGAAGAAGCTGGAGCAATGGCTGGAGCGGTTGCCACCAGGATCCCATCTGCGTTTGGATGCCAATGGGGGGTTAACGCTTGCGGAGGCCCACCGGTGGCTGATGGTTTGTGATCGGCTCAACCAGGCCTCGCCGGTCAAGATTGAGTTTTTGGAGCAGCCTCTGCCGCCGGATCAGCACGCCCATTTGGTGGAGCTCAGCCGCCAGTACCAAACCCCCGTTGCTTTGGATGAATCGGTGGCCTGCCTGGAGCAGTTGCAAGCGATCCATCGGTCAGGATGGAAAGGGATCCTGGTGGTGAAGCCGTCTCTGGTGGGCTCCTGCATCGCGCTGCGAGAGTATCTCAGCCGCCATCCCGGCCTGGATCTGGTCTTTTCTTCGGCGCTGGAGACTCCCATCGGCGCCTGGCACGGGTTGGCTTGGGCGGGATCCCTGCAAGCCAAAACCGCCTCTCCCCGGGCCGTGGGATGGGGGGTAGGGGAGTTTTTCCAGGAAGGGGATCCCGTTCAGCTCCAAATGGCCTCACCGGAGGAGCGGCTTGCTCTGATGCAGGCAGTGTGGGAGCGCTGGAGCCGACTCTAAACGGCAGCGGCTTGCTTGGCATTTTCCTGCCGCAAGTAGGCTTGAATAAAGTGCATCAGCTCGCTCGGCTCACCGTTCATAAAGGCCTCGACATTGTAGGTTTCGGCGTTGGTGCGGTGATCCTTGATCAACTTGTAAGGATCGAAGGTGTAGGTGCGAATACGCCCCCCAAAGCCCTGAGTCACCATCTCGCCGCGAATCTCGGCCAGCTTTTGTCTGCGTTTTTCTTCTTCCATCTCGATCAGCTTGGCCTTCAAGATCTGGATGGCCCGCTCTTTGTTTTGCAGTTGGGAGCGCTCTTCGGTACAGCGCACAGCAATGCCGGTGGGCTTGTGGATCACCCGCACTGCTGTTTCCACTTTGTTCACGTTTTGGCCACCTGCTCCACCCGAGCGGGAGGTCTCGAACTCCAGATCTTCCATCTTCAGCTCATACTCGCTTTCCTCTTCCAGGATCGGCATCACCTCTACGCCGGCGAAGCTGGTTTGCCGTTTGCCGTTGGCGTTGAAGGGGCTGATGCGCTCCATCCGGTGGTTACCCTTCTCGGCAGAGAGATAACCATAGGCGTAGGGGCCTTCGATCAGCAGGGTGGCGGACTTGATGCCGGCTTCGGCACCTTCGGAGTATTCCGAGAGGCTGACCTTGTAGCCCTGGTTTTCGGCCCAGCGGGTGTACATTTTCAGGAGCATTTCCGCCCAGTCCTGGGCGTCGGTTCCCCCTGCGCCGGCGGTGATGGTGAGGATGGCACCGTTTTTGTCGTAGGGGCCGGAGAGCAGTTGCTGTAGCTCCCACTGGCCCAACTCCCGCTCCACCACTGCCAGGGATCCCGCTGTCTCGGCTAGGAGTTCTGGATCGGGCTCTTCTTGGAGCAGCTCGAGGGCGCTGGCGGCATCTTCTAGGCGATCCTTCCAGCGGTGCACCTGATCCCAGGAGGCCTTGAGGCTGTTGAGCTTTTGCAGGTGGCGGCGGGCTGCCTCTACATCATTCCAAAACTGCGGCTGCGAGGCTTCTTGCTCTAGGATGGCAATCTGTTGCTCCAAGTGGGGCAGGTCAAAGATAGTCCTGAGCGTTGCTCAGGCGCAAGGTGAGCGATTCTAGGGTGCGTCTTAGATCGGCAAGTTCCATAGAGAGCAGCAAGCTGTTTGCGCGTCGGATCCCATCCTAACCTGTGGGCCGGCAACTCAATCAAGGGATATAGCCCTTCTGCGGGCTTGCCGGAACACTGTTGCCGTGCAGCGCCGGTGAACCGGGTTCCTAGGAGTCCTTTCGGGGTAGAGCGTTTGGCTGTTGATCCCGCGCAGGCGGCTGGCGAAAGGGCTACGGGATCGACGGGTCGGCTTTGGTCGATTGCGTCAGCGGGACAGAACCCTTTGGCTTCTGCCGGAAGATCCCTGTTGAGGTGGCTCAAGCCTGTAGCAGAATGGAAAATCTGGTTTCGGAGGCTGCGATGCTAAAGGTCTTTTCCTTGCTTTCCGGGCTGGTTTTGGCGGGAGGAGTGGCTGCTTTAGCCATCACCAATCCCACCTTAGAAGAGTACAGAACCCATGCAGGGCAACAACTGGCCGCCTACGCTACGCGAGAATACTGCGCTCAGATCCCGTCTTTCTTGGTCACTTTGATTGAGGAATGTCATGCCCTTGTCCGAGAGCTCCAGCCCGAACTAGAAGCTCTGTTCATGCGCCAAACCCGCCGGCAGAATTTTATCCTTTTCAGCCTCTACACCACCGATTTGTCGTTGCTCAACTTTGGCCCACTGGGGATCTCCTTGCCCACCTACCACTTTGAAACCCTTGCCGTGGCTGGGCAATTTTATACTTATGAGATTCGAGAGGGGAAAGTTGACCCCTAGCCACCATGGCAACCTTAGGGATCAGACAGATCCAAAAGAATCTCAAACCCAAAAGGGAGGCTAGATCTGGGCCTGTTCCAACAGGGTTTGCAGCTCTTCCAGGGCCAACTGGGCCGACTGGGCCTGCTGGTAAAGGGATTGCACCACCTCAGCGCTGCTCTGGGCCGATTGCAGTGTGGATTGGCTCTGGCGCTGGATACGCTCTGCCAAGCTGCGAATACGGTTGCTGGCCTCAGTGGTTCGCCCGGCCAATTTGCGGATCTCCTGGGCAATGGCTCCAAAGCCACCGGCACCACCGCTGCGGTTGGCCTCTACAGCCGCATTGAAAGAGAGCAGGCGAATGTATCCTGCCACCTCTACGATCAAATCCACGATGGTGTTGATCTCCTTGAGTTCGCGGGATAGCTCCTGGTTGTTGTCGGCAATTTCCTGGAAGAGGGTGCGCACCGCTTCTACCCCAGCAAAGGTGGCGGCAAAGGTGGATTTGCCCTTCTCCGAGAGGATCGAGCTAATCTCGATGATGCGGGCGTTAAGGCAAGCCAACTCCTCAGAGCGCTGTTGGGCCCGGCGACGTTCCATATCTAGGGCCAGGTTTTGGCTGAGGATCTCGGCTTTTTGTCGCTCCAGATCCCGGGCATACTGGAGGCTGCGGTTTTTTTCCTGCTCCAGCTCTGCCAAGATCCTTTTCATCTCTTCCTGCTGCTCCTGTAGCTTGCGCTGGGTGGCCAGATGCACCTGGGCCTGGGCCACCAACAACACCGGCACATCGAGAAGGCGGTAGTCCTGGGATCCCAGTTGAACCACCACGGGGTCATAGATGGTCTCTTCGGGCCGTTGGAAAGCTCGGTCGGCTGCTTGGATGACATCGCAGTCGCCGGGGAGCAAGAGAAAATCCCGGCTATGGAACTCTACCATGGAGCTGATGGGCCGCTTCAAAAACACATCCAGGCCGTAGGGCTTGCTGAGCATCCACTCCAGAATGGCGCGGCGGGTCAACATTCCCCGCACCTGTGACCGCTCGTCCAGCACGATGACTCCTGAAAGGCTGCTGTCATCTTCTAGGCGGCGCACCACGTTCTCACAAGGGGTGGACTCGCTCACCTGAAACTCCACCAAGGCCAAATCGCGCAGCTTGGTGTTGATCGATAGGGTGGGAGTGGGTGGATTTGTCAGGGGAGCCATCACAGGGATCCTCGGCACACGTTGGGTACAGATGGGTTGGATGCTAATGTGTAGAGCAACACAAAAAGTCGGCCCTAAATCGGCCTTTGATGGGGTGATTCCTGCAGAAAATCGACCACCTTCAGTTTGCCCTGGGATCCCACCTTTTGCCCATAAGATTCTGCGGGATTGTACGGGAAGGATGGCCTGGGATCCCTTCTTTGCGGTTTGCTGGGACGGATCCCTTTGAAGCTGGATTTAGCGGGTTTCTGGATAGCGGTGGTAGATTTCCAGAATTTCGCTGCGTCCTCGGTTAAAGGCGGCCACCACTTGCGGGTCGAAATGGCTGCCGCTGTTGTCTTCTACAAACTGAAAGACCTCATTCAAAGCCCAGGCTTCTTTGTAGGGGCGACGGCTGGCCAAGGCATCGAATACATCGGCCAAGGCCACAATCCGTCCCTCTAGAGGGATCCCTTCTCCTTTGAGGCCGCGCGGATACCCACTGCCGTCGAACTTCTCGTGGTGGGTCAGAGCGATGATGGCGCTCTTTTTCATCAGCTCGGAGTCGGACTTGCTGAGGATCTCATAACCAATCTCAGGGTGACGGTTCATGATCTGCCGTTCTTCTGGGGTCAGGCGCCCCGGCTTTTGCAAGATGGCATCGGGGATCCCGATTTTGCCCACATCGTGCATGGGACTGGCGTAGAAGATCAGCTCTTGCTCATGGCTGGAGAGGCCCAAGTGCTTGGCGATGATGCGAGAGTAGTTGCTCATCCGCTTCAGGTGAAAGGAGGTATCTTGATCCCGGTATTCTGCGGCCACAGACAGACAGAAGATGGTCTCGAAGTGGGCAGATTTGAGCTCTTCCCGCAATTGGACGTTTTGATAGGCAACCGCCGCCTGGGAGGCTAGGGCTTTTGCCACGCTGACTTCCAGCTCAGAAAAAGGTTGGCTCCACTCAGCCACCTGGTCAGGAGCTAGGGGGGTGGGGTGATCCGGCTTTAGGCGGTTCAACAGTTGTAGGGCGCCGAGGATCTTTCCTGAGGGATCCCGCATGGGCACAGTGAGCAAGGAGCGGGTGCGATAGCCGGTTTGCCGATCCACCTGTGGGTTAAAGGCATAGGGCCGGTCGGCGGGCAGGTGGTAGACATCTGGCAGATTCAGGCTCTCCCCGGTGAGCACCACATAGCCCACAATGCTGGAAGGGCTGAGGGGCAGGCGCAGATCCCGCAGCTCCTCATGGCGGTTGACCACGAAAAAGCGCAGTTCCTCCCCCTCTCGGACAAAAAGGCTGGCCCCATCACAGTGGGTCAGTTCTCGGGCTTGAGCAACAATCAACTCCAGCAGCCGCTGCAGATCCGTTTCTGAGGAGAGGGCAATCCCCACCTGAATCAGACGCTGGCTGAGGTGCAGGGCATCCGAGGCATCGAATTCGGTTGTGCTGGGGTGAAGACCGAAGGGGGTGGGCAGGCTCATAGCAGGGTTGGTCAGAAGCGTTCACATTAAGCGTTCACAATAAACAATGGCGGAGTCATTCGCCCCCAAGAGTTCTCCTGCCGCCGGCTGGGTATCCGAACCTCCGGGGCGACCAGCAGCCCAAAAACACGCCAACACCACTCAAAGCAGCGATGCCTTACTTTAGCTCGAGGAGGCGAGAAACGTTGTGACCCAGGTCAAGCCCAAGGGAACCGATGAGATTTCCCTGCAGCTCGTTGTGGGCCTGGGCAATCCCGGCCCTCAATACGCCAATACCCGCCACAATTGCGGCTTTATGGTGGTGGATCGGCTGGCGCAGCGCTGGGGGATCCCGTTGGTTTTGGAGAAGCGATTCCAAGGTAGCTACGGAGAGGGTTTGGCTCTGGGGGGGAAGCGGCGCTTGCTCAAGCCGGAAACTTATATGAACTGTTCCGGCCAATCGGTGCGGGCGGTGCTGGATTGGTACAAGTTAGATCTCGCCTCTGTGCTGGTGGTGTACGACGACATGGACTTGCCGCTGGGTCGTCTGCGCCTGCGGGGATCCGGTTCTGCCGGTGGGCACAACGGCATGAAGTCCATCATTCAGCACTTGGGGAGCGAAGGGTTTCCGCGGCTGCGTTTGGGGGTGGGCAAACCCAGGGGCAGCCAAGATGTGGTCGGGCATGTGTTGGGGGGATTTGCGCCTGCAGAACAAGAGGTGCTGGAGCGGGTGTTGAATACGGCGGTAGAGGCCGTGGAGTGCTGCTTGCAAGAGGGACTGAGGACAGCCATGAACCGCTTTAATCCTCTGGATCTGTCTGGGCCATCGTCCGATTTGGATGGATCCAACCCTGCACCGGGCCAAGGCGAGGCTTCCTCCTGAGGAGCAGCTTGTCCTGGATTGCCGGTTCTGAGGGGTTTTCCAGGAGCGGGGTGATAAGGGCTTCGTCCCCCTGATGCAAAGGGATGAAGGGCAATACTCCAGATAAGTATCAATTATCTGGAGTATAAGAGTGCCTACCTGGGCGTTGCCAACAGTTCCCAAGGGAGGTTAGCTTCTATAACGGTCTTCCAGCAGGAGGGCGAAAGGAATGGGAACGGCAGCGTTCCCACCAGGGCCGGCCCGAGACAAAAAGCTGTTCATCATTTGAGGGTGAGATCTTGCTGTTGAACAACCTAGATTCAGTGTTGCTTGCCGTCGAAGCCGCTGCCCCCCTTGAACCGGAAGGGGCTGCCAATCTTTTACCCCTGATCCTGGTAGCGGTGCTGATGGCTCTGGTGGTCATCTATCTGGCCAGCCGTATTGCCGGAGAAATCGCCGTTCGCCTGAGTTTTCCCCCCGTGTTGGGAGAACTGCTGGGGGGCGTCGCGGTAGGGGCCTCCGCTCTGGGGTTGCTTGTCTTCCCAGAAGGACAAGTTTCCGGCCAAGAGCTGCACACCTTGGCTCAATCCTCAGCACTGATGCAATTTCTGCAAGCCACTGCCGGACTCGACGAGGGATCCCTGGTACAGGTGTTCTCCTCCCAAAGCCAGATCATCGACATCCTCTCCGAGATCGGGGTGATCGTCCTTTTGTTTGAAATCGGCCTCGAGTCGGATCTGGCCGAGCTGTTGCGGGTCGGCCCTCAAGCCGCAGCCGTAGCCGTCATCGGGGTCGCTGTGCCTTTCCTGGCCGGAACCCTGGGCTTGCTCTACCTGTTTCATGTGCCCGTTATCCCCGCCATATTTGCCGGCGCTGCCCTCACAGCAACCAGCATCGGCATTACCGCCCGCGTCTTGGCCGAGCTGCAAAAACTCACCTCCCCAGAGGGGCAAGTGATCATTGGTGCCGCCGTCTTGGATGACGTGTTGGGCATCATCATCTTGGCCGTAGTGGCGGGCTTGGCCAAAAACGGAGAAGTCAACCTTTCCGATATTGGCATCATCATCCTCAGTGCCATCCTCTTCTTGGTCGGCTCTATTGTTCTGGGGCGCCTTCTCAGCTCCTACTTTGTGGCCCTTCTCAACAGCCTGAAGACCCGAGGTAACCCCCTTCTGCCCGCCCTCGTGCTGGCCTTTCTGCTGGCTTATGTGGGGCAAATCATTCATCTAGAAGCGATTTTGGGCGCCTTTGCCGCTGGCTTAATCTTGGCCGAAACCGAGAAACGGCAAGAGCTGGAAGAACAGATCAAGCCCATTTCCGACCTACTGGTGCCCATCTTCTTCGTCTGCGTTGGGGCCAAAACCAACCTTGCCGTACTCAACCCCACCCTCCCCGTCAACCGAGAGGGGCTGATCATTGCCGTCTTCTTGATCGGAGTTGCCAT
The DNA here is from genome assembly GCF_054058415.1 of Thermostichus sp. MS-CIW-38. Classification (NCBI taxonomy): domain Bacteria; kingdom Bacillati; phylum Cyanobacteriota; class Cyanophyceae; order Thermostichales; family Thermostichaceae; genus Thermostichus; species Thermostichus sp. MS-CIW-38. The sequence goes on from NZ_JBSSAH010000003.1 coordinate 49,506, forward strand.
TGTGGGCAAGCTAGCAGCGGGCTTGGGGGCCTTTGGCAAGCCGGGCATCAACCGCTACGCCATCGGAGTGGGCATGATTCCCCGGGGTGAGGTGGGCCTGGTGTTTGCCGGTGTGGGGGCCGCCAGTGGGGTTCTCTCCGATGCCCTCGATGTCAGCATTATCGTCATGGTGATTGCCACCACCTTTGTCGCTCCCCTCTGGCTGCGGGGAGTGTTGATTGGGGAAGCCAACTCCCCCTCCCTCCTGGACTTGCAGGCAGAAGCGTCAGAGCAAGAGCGCAAAGGCGGCGCCGACGAGACCGCGTCATCGCTCCCAGACTCAGAACGGGTGGGCATCCCCGAGGGTTAAGTTATCTCAGCTTCCCCCTCAAACGCCCCCAGAGCGTCTGCAACAGCAGCCGCAGCGGATTGCGGCGTTGAGGCTTCACGTCAATTCTCTCCGTCGTCTCCTCTTGGGGCAAAATTGCCTGCATCGAGGGCGGATCAAACCGCTGCATGGTTGTGGAGCGCCGATCCACCACCTCCGCCTTCACGCTGCGAAAGCTTACAGACTGGAGATACCGCTGAAAATCTTCGTCTGACAACTGGCGAATGCAGTACTGCATCCGCACCTGATTCCCCAACAGGATCTGATCCCCATCCTTGAGATCCCAGCTCAAACATCTCTGCCCATTCACCGAGACGCCGTTGGTGCTGCGCTTGCCCTCGATATTGCCGTCCAGCAGCCGGTAGGTATACTGGCCATCTTTTTGGGGTAGCCGCAGCAGCAGCGCGTGTTGCCGGGAAACCGCCGCCGAATCGATGACAATCGCATTGCTGGGATCCCTGCCGATGGAATAGGTGGCAGCACTGAGGGCCACAGCCCGCCGTCCTTGTTCATCATCGATCACCAACACATGCCAGATTTGGGAGGGGGAAGACTGTGCGCCGGTAGCCATGGTCTGGGGCCTTGAGGGGGAGCTGGGTTGACCGTCGAAGTTGCAGTACAGGCTCCTTTCCCGTTAGCGGGCTGGCAGCCACACCTCAGCCATTGCCCAACCCTCGGCGAACCGCTGTGGGAAGAAGCTCAACGAGGGGGAGACTCGGCAAGAGAGGGGCTTTCCCCCATAATAGTAAGGCAGAGCTTCTGCAAAAAAGAGGATAGCTGAAACGTGAACACGACTCCAACCCCAACTCTCCTCGAAGCCCTTCCCCCGATCTACCCCGGCGTTGCCGTGCGGGTCATCAACCCCAACGACACCTACTACTGCTTTGAGGGCCAGGTACAGCGGGTTACCGACAACCATGCCGCTGTCCTCTTTGAAGGCGGCAACTGGGATAAATTGGTCACCTTCCGCCTCACAGAATTGGAAGTGGTGGACAAATCCCGCCCCTAGCCCTGCTCTCCCCTGTCCCTTTTGGCATCTCCCCATGCGCAGCCATTGGCAGGAACCTTTCCTCTGGATCCATGCCGCCGGCATCCTCCTCTTCCCCTTGTGGGTGGGGCTGACCCTGATCGGGCTGGCCACAGGGGATCCCCTCCTGCCGGTGGGGGCGGAGCAGGCTTGGGTGGCCGTGGTGGGCATTGGGCCGGTCTTTGCCCTGCAGTGGCGCAAGCCATTGGATATCTTCAGCCTGTGGGTGGCCTCTGTCCCCCCGGAAGAACTCACCCTCGAGCAGCGCCGCATCTTGGCCGCCTTCCTCAGCCCCGAACATAAGATTTTGACGCTGTTGGCGGCAATCCTGATGCTGGAAGTCGGTGAGCGCCTCTACGACTTTGCCCCCCTCTTTGCCCCGCTCACCCCTGGCAACGGCACCCGCCTGGCCGGCCTGGCCATAGCCGCCTTCGGGTTTTGGGGATCCAACCTATTCTTGCAGATCCCCATTGCAACGATACGGGTACTCCTCCTCAGCGAGCCGGAGCTGGCTCAAATGGATCCCGTCCCCGTCGAAGAGATCGAAAGCCGCTTCTCCGTCCTCGGCGATCGCCGCAGCCCACTCCTGCAACGGCTGTTGCGCCGCATCTCCAGCCAGGATTCAGAAGGCACCTCGAAAGACCAAAAAGACAAGGTTAAAAACAGAGCGGCAGAAAACCCCCAGCCGGAATCCGAGAAGCGGGATCCCTCTGGGGAAGTTGCCATGCCGGCCCCTGAAACTCCCCCCGATCCCACCTAAGGCAAGCTTCCGCAAAAGCTGTAGCTCAATGTTAGATTGGAAGCAATCCAAGTAGATTGGAAGCAATCCAAGCCCTGTGAAATCCAACCATCGGCATTCCCCTGATCTTCGAGGCTACCGCACCGGCAATGGCGAGCAACTTTTCTTTCCGCTTCAAGCAATTTACCCAACGCCTCAGAGAAACCACCCAACTTCCCCAGTTTTTCACCGATCAAGCCACCAGTGAAACCCAAAACCTCGCTCGGGAGTTGGCTTTGGTTGGGGAATACGCCACTCAGCTTAGCCAAGTGGTGATGGAGGTGGACTTTCTCAACCAGCTCTACACCCGTCTTTTGAACGAGCGGGAAGTGTTGCAGCAGGAAAAAGATCACTTGGAAGCGCGGGTCTTTGAGTTGCAACAGGAACGCAACGAGACGGAGCCCCAGGTGATGTATTTGCGAGAGCAGCTCAGCCAGGCCAGCTTTCAACTGGAACAAACTCAAAACCGGGAACGCAGCCTTAGCGAGCGAGAACGACAGTTGTCGGAAATTGTAGCCCAACTGGAGCGACGGCGGGCTGTACTCAACCAAGCCATCGAAAACCTCACCAATCAAGAGGCCGATTACACCGTTCGCACCAAAGAACTGGAGGCGGTCGTCCAGGAAAACGAAAAGAAAGCCAAGCAGTACCTGGAAGCTGCCAACCACTACCGCGCCTACCTGGAAGAGCTCAATGCGCAAGTGCAAGAAACGCAAGCCAAGCTGAGAAGCCTTGGTGTCGAGCCCAAGCCCGCCGACCTGCCTCGACTTGAGGATCTGGAAAAACCCACCCCCATCCCAACGCCACCCCCTGCCTACACGCCTCCTCTCCCCCAACAGCCCCCTCCACCCCAGCAGAGTGGCTATTGGTCAGATAGTCCCTTCGACGACGACCCCTGGGGATAGACCGTCCTGCCAGGATCTATAAGCCAGCTTTGCGATAAAGCTCAGTCCTCTCTGCCCTAACCGGCCTTGGGAGGGCCTGGGTGGTCACATACCCTGGAAGAAACCTGTTGCAAGGGATCCGCAGGATCTCCAGAATCAGTACGAGGATCCCGATCCTCGACATTCAATCCTTTCCTGCCCGGCCAAACCTATGGAACCGACCCTGCCGGATTTACAGGCCCTCAGCCAATGGGATCGACAGTTCTGCCAGTTTGCTGAGCAGCAACAGCTCCTCAAGCCCAAACAACTGGCTCTGGCCCTGAAGATCCAACGGCAGCAGCACGGCCCTCTAGCCTTGATCCTCTGGCAGTTGGGCTTTGTGGGCCTGCAACACCTGGCTCAGTTCTGGGAAAAAATGCCCAGCGAAGCCGAGTCCGAACTGCTCGAGGACAGGGCCTGCGGTGGATGAAAGGTGCCCCCTTCCCCCACTCGCTTTTCCGCCAGAAGAGAAGAAGCAAGCAGATCCCTCTTGCTACCCAACGCTGTCGCCACCAGGCAGCAGATCCTTGGGATCCTCCGGCGGCGGCAAATGCGCCAGATCCACAGGTGAAGGGGATCCCCCCAAAATTCGCACCTGGATCCCCTTGATCACGACATAGAGCACCGGCACCACCAGCAAACTGAGCATTGTCGAGACGAACATGCCGCCGATCACCGCCGTGCCCAGCGACTGACGGCTGGCTGCCCCTGCGCCCGTGGCCACTGCCAGCGGGAAAATGCCAAGTATGGTGCTCAAGGCCGTCATGAGAATCGCGCGGAAGCGGGTCTCTGCCGCCTGCACTGCAGCCTTAACCAGTGGGATCCCTTGGGCAACCAACTGGTTGGCAAACTCCACAATCAAGATGGAGTTTTTGCTGGCCAGCCCGATCAACATCACCAACCCGACTTGGCAGAAGACGTCGTTGGTCAAGCCCCGCAGCAGTTGCGCCAAAAGAGCCCCAAGAACCGCCAGCGGCACCGCCAACAAAATGATCAAGGGATCCACATAGCTCTCAAATTGCGCCGCCAGCACCAGGAAGACGAACACCGAGCCCAAAGCAAAGATCAGCGGCGCCTGTCCTCCCGACTCGATTTCTTCCAGCGACAGGCCCGACCACTCGAAGCCAAACCCCTGCGGCAACAACTGGGCGGCTAGAGTTTCCATAGCCCGAATCGCTTGCCCTGAGCTAAAGCCCGGCAGGGCGCTGCCCTGAATTTCCACCGAGCGGAAGAGGTTGAAGTGGTTGATGATGGCCGGGCTGGTGGTCTCCTCCACCTGAACCAGGGTGCTCAACGGCAAGAGCTGCCCCTGCCCACCCCGCACGTAGAACTGGCCGATGCTTTCCGGGTTACCTCGGAATGCTTGATCCGCCTGCACATAGACCCGGTAGTTGCGGTTGAACAGGTCGAAATCATTGACGTAGGTGCCCCCCAGCAGCGTCTGCAGCGTGCCGAAGACATCCAACAGAGGGATCCCCAACAACTGGGCCATTTCCCGATCCACCTGTACTTCTAGCTGCGGCGAATTGGCGTTGAAGGTGGGCGGGTTAATCCGCAAGCCCAAGGGGGGTTGGCCCGGCGGGGGCGGCGAGTTGCCCACAAAAAACAGGGTGTTGGCCGTCTGCTCCAAGAGGTTGAAATCGTTCACCCCCCGATCCTGAAGCTGGAAAGTAAACCCGCCCGCAACCCCCAAATTGGGAATGGCCGGCGGCAGGATCGGGATCACCAATGCGCGGCTGATCCCGCCCAAAAAAGGCCCAAATAGCCGGTTGACAATCGCTTGCGCCGATTGCTCCGGTTGCCGCCGCTCTTCCCAGGGCTTGAGGGTGGCAAAGATCAGCCCATTCCCCGGCGAGGGCCCGGTAAAGCTGAACCCCCCCACGATCACCCGATTTTCGATCTCAGGGATCCCCTCCAAAATAGCGGCGGCCTGCCGGATCACCCTGTCGGTATAGTTGAGGGAAACCCCCGGCGGCCCCTGGACAATGGTGATGAAAAAGCCCTGATCCTCATCCGGCACAAACCCCGTCGGCACAATTTGGAACAGCCAGTAGGTGAGGCCCAAACAGGCAATAAACCCCGTCACCACCAACAGCCGCAGCTTCACCACCAGCTCCAGCAGGCGGCAGTAGGCCGCTCGGATCCCTTCCACGGCGCGGTCAAACCAGCGCAGCAGCCAAAACATCTGCTCTGAGCGGGGGCGAATTAGCAGCGCCGACAAAGCCGGAGCCAAGGTAATGGCATTAAACGTGGACAGCGAAACCGACACGGCAATGGTGACGGCAAACTGCTGGTAGATGCGACCGCTGGTGCCAGGAAAGAAAGCAACAGGCACAAATAGTCCCAGCAGCACCAGCGTCGTGGCGATCACCGCCCCCAACACCTCATTCATCCCCGCCGAGGCCCCCTGCAGAGGCCGCATGCCGCGGTCGCGGATGTAGCGGGAGATATTCTCCACCACCACAATGGTGTCGTCCACCACCAAGCCAGTGGCCAGGGTGAGGCCGAACAGAGTCAAAGTGTTGATGGAAAAGCCAAACAGGCGCACAAAGGCGAAGGTCCCCAGCAGCGCTACCGGGATGGTGATGGTGGGAATGAGGGTGATGCGCCAATCCTGCAAAAAGATAAACAGCACCAACACCACCAGGCCAATCGCCTGCAACAGAGTGAAAATCACCTCCTGCACCGACTCGGTAATGAACAGGGTGGCGTCGAAAGGGATCTCGTAGATCAAGCCGGGCGGAAAACTCTCCGCCAGCTGCGCTAACGTCTGCCGCACCTGCCGCGACACCTCTAGGGCGTTGGCATCCGGTTGTTGGGTGATGGCGATCCCCACCGCCTCCTGCCCTCCGATGCGGAAGAACGTATCGTAGCTTTGGGCCCCCAGCTCTACCCGGCCCACATCGGCAATGCGCACCAAGCTGCCATCGGCGTTGGCCTTGAGAACGATCTGGGCGAACTCCTCCGGCTGCGACAGCCGCCCCGTGGCCTGGACGCTGATCTGAAACTCCTGATCCGGGGGGCTGGGCTGGCCGCCAATTTGGCCGGCGGGCACCTGGATATTCTGCTGGCGCACTGCGTTTACCACATCCAGAGCTGTCAGACCATAGCTGGCCAGCCGCGTCGGATCCAGCCAGATGCGCATGGCATAGGTGCGCTCCCCGAAAATGATGACATCGCTGACGCCGCGGATGCGCCGCAAAGCATCCCGCACAAACAGCTCCGCGTAGTTGCTCAAAAACAGCTCGTCGTATTCCCCCGCCTCTGAGCGCAGCGCCAACACCAGCACAAAGGCGCTGTCGCCGGCCTTTTCCACGCTGATGCCGTTTTGGATCACCTCCGCCGGCAGCCGGCCCTGGGCCCGCGCCACCCGGTTCTGCACATCCACAGCCGCCGTGTCCAGATCCCGATCCGGGCTGAAGGTAACGGTGATCTGGCTGGTGCCGTTGCTGCTGCTCACCGAGGCGATAGACCGTATACCCTCGACGCCGTTGATCTCCTGCTCCAGCACATTGGTTACCGCCGTCTCCACCGTCTCGGCGTTGGCCCCAGGATAAACAGCAGTCACCCTCACCGCTGGCGGCGCCACCTGTGGGTAGTAGTCCACCGGCAGTAGGGGAATGCTCACCGCCCCCACCAGCACGATCAGGATGGAGCAGACGCTGGCAAAAACAGGGCGGCGAATGAAAAAGTCAACAAACATAGTCCAGCACAGTGAGGAGTGAAAGGGGATAGCTGAGTTGGGAAACCGCCGGAGAGAGGACCTAGGGCGGGGATCCAGGAGGTCTCCCTCCCCCTTGTGGCTGCATCCTCTGCTGAAAAAGCACCTCATCGACAATCGGGGCACCATCGCGGATTTTCTGCAGGCCGCTCAGCACAATTGGCTCATTGGCCTCCAAACCCTCCAGCACCTCATAGCTGTTTCCGTAGATGGATCCCAGCTGCACCGGCCTTTGCACCGCCACCGCCCCCGGGGGCATGCCCTCTGCTGGCGGCTCCGTTGTCTGCACCGTGTAGACAAAGGTTTGCGCCCCCAAGCGGGCCACCGCCGTCACCGGCACCAGCAAGGCCGGCCGCTCCTCCCAGATGACCCGAGTCCGCACAAACTGGGCCGAGCGCAACTGGCCGGCAGGGTTCTCCAGAAGAGCCTTGGCCAGCACCGATTGCGTGGCGGCGTTGGCTTCGGGAGCAATGAAAGAGATTTGGCTGCTGCCGATCACCTCGCCGCGGCTATCCAGGATCTGCACCGGCGTGCCAATGCGCAGCTGGGGGGCCCGCTGCAACGGGATGTTGAGGTTGAGCTCCAGCGCCTGGGTTTGGGTCAAGGTGGTCAAAACCGTCTGAGGCGTCACGTAGTCCCCTTGCCGCACCAAAACATCCCCCACAATGCCGGCAAAGGGAGCTGTAACCTGGAAAAACTGCAGTTGCACCTGTTGCCGCTCCGCCTCGGCCTGGGCTTGCTGCACCTCCCGCTCTGCCCGCAAGATCGCGGCCTCCTGAGCGCGGATCTGCTCCTGTTGCGCCGCCAAAGCCGCCTCCGCCTGGCGCAGGTCGCGGCTGGATTGATCCGCTTGCGCCTGGCTGATGGCCCCCTCGGCCAAGAGGCGCAGGTTGCGCTCGTGCTGCTCCCGGGCAAACTCCGCCGCTGCCTCCAGCCGCAGCCGATCCGCCCGCAACTGGCTGAGCACGGCCCGGCCGCTCTCCAGGTTGGCTTGGGCTGCGGCAATCCCCGCCGTTTGGCCGGCCACCGCCGCCTGTTGCTGCCGGCTGTCGATCTCAAAGAGAGGGGCTCCGGCAGCCACCTGGGATCCCAGCTGCACCAACACCCGAGTCACCTGTCCGCTCACCTGGGGCCGGATACTGGCCACCTGCTGGGATCCGAGGCTGGCCATGAACTCTGAAGTCTCTTCGATTTGCTGTTCCTCTACCCTGCCGACGGCCACTGGTGTGGGTTGGCCTTCTCCGCCCCCTTCACCCCCCATGCTGCGAGGTGGCCCGCCGGACCGGCAAGCAGCTACCAAGAGAGAAAGGCACAACAGCGGCAGAGCTGTTCGCAGTTGCATCGTGAACCTGCCTCCCTAACGGCTATCCCAACAGAGGGATCCCACCTCTGCATTGACTCAATCAACCAGGGTACTGAGACTGTGCCCTGCTGCGCCTGTGCAAAAGCGCTGGCCATCCTTCCCAATCCAGAGCTAGGGTGGATGCGTGACATCCTCCCGGCGCTCGTCCTGTGGATAGAGCGCGGGCCACCCTTCCCGTCAGCAGGACGGAGTCCTTACCTCGCGGTCGGGCATTCCTGCCCCACGCCACTTGTCTGGGTCTACAACCCCCGACAGACCGACTGAACAGGCAGTTTCCCTTCCCCAGCCTCCCTGGCTACTGCCAGCTTGCAAAACAAGTCTAATCCACAGGGAACGGTGCATCGGCAGGCAGGATGGACTCCTGCACCCAGGAACCCCTGTCCACCGGCCAAGAGCAAGATGCTATCCACTCGTTGATTTCCGGCAAAGTGTAGTTGTATACGTCCCGGCCAATCTCCAGCCACGCCAACAGCAAGGCCTCCGTCCCGCTGACGCGAGCGGCTTGTTGGCAGGCATCTGGATCAATCCGGTGCTTGTAGGTTACACCAGCATAAGTAGGTTTTGCTACAGATTTCGCTCAGAGGTATGGCGGGGATCCCTGTATCCCGGTGCTCACCCTGCGGGTAGAGTGCAGGACTGATTGCCCCTGCACCTCCGTTAGTTAGCAGATGCGGGATCCTCACCAGTGCGCCGTTGGCCACAGTCTACGGCCCGCTTTGCGAATAGCCGTTTGGGCCATCCCAATCCCAAAGGATCCCATCTCTGCACCCCAAAGTTGCCAAAGTTGAATGAAGCTTATGATTCAAGCCGAGCCAAAAAGATTCGGCACAATGGGGAGAGCCATTTCACCAAGCTGTTGAGGACATCGCTATGGCCTACAAACTCTGGATCGACGGCCAATGGGTCGATAGCCAAGGGGGGGGCCTGATGACCATCGAGAACCCGGCCACCGGCGAGAAACTGGCAGAGGCGGTGGATGCCAGCCCTGCCGATGTGGATCGGGCGGTGCAGGCCGCCCAAACAGCCTTCTACGATGGCCGTTGGTCGAAACTCACCCCCGGCGAGCGATCCCTGGCCCTCTGGAAATTGGCAGATCTGATCGAGGCTCGTGCCCCAGAACTGGCTCGTGTGGAATCGGAAAACACCGGCAAGCCCTACGAGTTCCTCAGCTTAGGGGGAGATTTGCCGTTTGCGGTGGATAATCTGCGTTTCTTCGCCGCTGCCGCCCGCGACATCCATGGCTTTAGCGCCGGGGAATATGCCAAGGGCTACACCTCCCTCTTTCGCAAAGAGCCGGTGGGGGTGTGCGCTCAAATTACCCCCTGGAACTATCCGCTGATGATGGCCGTCTGGAAGATCGGCCCCGCCCTGGCCGCCGGCTGTACGGTGGTGCTCAAGCCCGCTCCTGCCACCCCCCTGACCACCCTGATGCTGGGAGAACTGATCGCCGAGGCTGGGATCCCGCCCGGGGTAGTCAACATCGTTACCGGAGGCAATGCCACCGGCCAAGCCCTGGTGGAGCACCCCCAGGTGCGCATGGTCAGCCTTACCGGCTCTACCGCCACCGGCAAGCAGGTGATGCGGACAGCGGCAGATACCCTGAAGCGGGTGCATTTGGAACTGGGGGGCAAAGCGCCGTTTATCGTCTTCGAGGATGCGGACGTAGAGACCGTTGCTGCCAAGGCCACATTTGCTGCCACCGTCAATACCGGCCAAGACTGTACGGCAGCCACCCGCGTCTATGTGCACGAGAGCAAGCTGGCGCAGGCGCAAGAGGCCATTGTAGAAGCCATGCGCAAAGTAACGGTGGGATCCCCTTTCGAGGCGGGAGTGGAGATGGGGCCTTTGGTCTCAGCAGCCCAGCGGGAGCGGGTGATGGGATTTGTGGAGCGGGCCAAAGCAGAGGGAGCCAAGGTGCTGACCGGCGGTCGGATCCCTTCCCAGCTTGCCCAGGGCTACTACTATGAACCCACGGTGATTGCCAATGTCGATCAAAAAGCGGAGATCGTACAGAGTGAGGTTTTTGGGCCGGTTCTCACGCTCGGCTCGTTTCGCGAAGAAGCGGAAGCGCTACGCTTGGGCAATGACGTCCTATACGGGCTGGCGGCTTCTGTGTGGACTCAAGACATCGGACGAGCGATGAGGTTGGCCGCCGATCTGGAGTTCGGCACCGTCTGGATCAACGACCATATTCCCATTGCCTCTGAGGCCCCCCATGGCGGCTTTAAGCAATCGGGATTTGGCAAAGATCTCTCGGCAGAAGCGGTGCGCGACTACCAAATCACCAAACACGTGATGATTGCAACCCGCTGAAGTGATGCCCATTTTGAACAGAAGATGACCACCAAACAGCGGCGGCTCACCAGGGGTATTCCCAGTCGCCGTAGGCCATTGGTGGCCTTGATTCCGACCTACCCCTTCCCCTTGGGAGAGGGCTTGGGGAACTGTCTGGAGCCGGTTTGGAACCTCCCCAGAAAATCTCAGTTGCAAAGGCGGTGCGGAGCACTCAAGCGATAGACTGGGGTGTACAGCTCCCGCTCCGCTGCGAATCTGCTCGATTGAACCGTTGCTCGCCAAGCCTACCCGCCAACCATGGGATCCGCAACTCTATCCGCTCCTTGTACCTTTCCCCTCACCGCTGTAGTGGGGCAACAGGCGGCCAAGCTGGCTCTGCTGCTGGCAGCAGTGGATCCCAGCCTAAGGGGTGTGGTGCTGGTGGGGCCTCGCGGCACCGCCAAGTCGGTTTTGGCCAGAGGGATCCACGCCTTGCTACCGCCCATCGAGGTGATTGCGGGATCCTATTGCAACGACGATCCAGCGCAGCCGGATACCTGGTCCGACTGGGCCAAGGCTCGCTACCCAGCCGGAGAGGTGCCGCCCACCCAAGTGATATCGCCCCCCTTTGTCCAGGTTCCCCTGGGCGTCACCGAAGATCGGCTGCTGGGATCCGTCGATGTGGAGGCCTCCATCAGGCAGGGGGAAACGGTCTTCCAGCCAGGGCTCTTGGCTGCTGCCCACCGGGGCGTGCTCTATGTGGATGACATCAACCTCTTGGACGACGCCATCGTCAACTTGTTGCTGACGGTGGTGGGGGATGGGGTCAACCGCCTGGAACGGGAGGGGCTGAGTCTGCAACACCCCTGCCGGCCTCTCTTGGTGGCCACCTACAACCCCGAAGAGGGATCCCTGCGCCCCCACCTGCTGGATCGCCTGGCACTGGTGGTGCCGGTGGGGCAGGAGCTGAGCCTAGAAGAGCGAGGGGAAATTGTCCAACGGGCAACGCAATTTGTCGATGCTCCCGAGCCCTTCCTGGCCGAGCACCAGGCGGAACTGGAGGAAATCCGCACCCGCATCCTCCTGGCGCGGGAGTGGCTGCCCCAGGTCAAGCCGCAGCGGGAACAGCTCCTCTACCTGGTGCAGGAGGCCATCCGCGGCAACGTCCAAGGGCACCGGGGAGAACAATTTGCCCTGCGAGCCGCCTGTGCCCTGGCGGCGCTGGAGGGGCGGGATCGCCTCCTGGCCGAGGATCTGCAGCAGGCCGTGCAGCTGGTGCTGCTGCCCCGCGCCCGTTACGACCCCGACCAGCCCCCGCCTCCCCCCCCATCCCAATCCCAACAGCCCGATCCTTCCCCAAGCAATTCCGACGACACCGGCGAGGACCAGGAGGAGACGGATCCCCAGCCGGAAAGCCTCAGCCTGCCGCAGGAGTTTTTTTTCGATCCTGAGCAGGTGGCCCTGGACCCGCGCCTGCTGGCCTTTGCCCAGTCCCTCAACCAGCAGGGAAAAACGGGATCCCGCAGCCTGGTGTTCAGCGCCGACCGAGGCCGCTACGTCAAGCCCATCCTGCCCCAGGGATCCAACCCCCGCGTTGCCGTCGATGCCACCTTGCGAGCTGCTGCCCCCTATCAGAAAAGCCGCCGCCAGCGGCAACCGGGACGTAGCGTGATTGTGGAGCCGAGCGATATCCGCGCCAAAAAGCTGGTTCGCAAGGCCGGAGCCCTGGTGATCTTTGTGGTGGACGCCTCCGGCTCCATGGCCCTCAACCGCATGCAAGCGGCCAAAGGTGCCGCCCTGCGCCTGCTCACCGAGGCTTACCAAAACCGTGACAAGGTGGCCCTCATCGCCTTTCGTGGGGAAACTGCCGAAGTGTTGCTGCCCCCCACCCGCTCCATCGAGCTGGCCCGCCGCCGTCTGGAATCCCTGCCCTGTGGCGGGGGATCCCCTCTTGCCCATGCCCTCACCCAAGCCGTGCGCATGGGAGTCAATGCCCGCACCGCTGGCGATGTAGGTCAGGTGATGCTGGTGGCCCTCACCGATGGCCGGGCCAACATTCCCCTCAGCCGCTCCTTGGGACGGAGCGACAGCAAAAGCCAGTTGGGAGCGGATCCCATCGACCTCAAGCAAGAGCTGCGGGAGATCGCCCTGCGCATCCGCGCCCTGGGGTTGAAGCTGCTTTTGATCGATTCCCAAAGCCGCTTTGTAACCACCGGCTTCAGCGCCGAGCTGGCGGAATTGGCGGGCGGACGGTACTTTCATCTGCCCCGTGCCACCGACCAGGGGATCGCAGCCGTGGCCCGCTCGGCCATGCAGGAAGGACGCACCTACTCCTGAGAGAACAGCCTCTCTGTCGGCGGAGGTTGTAACTTTTCTTAATGGTTGGTTATGATCCCTGTAGGCGAACTTCACCTTGTCCCATGGCTACAGGACTCCTGCCCCAACTTTCCCTCCAGAATCCCATGGCTGTCGATTGGGTTAGCCGAGGGGTAGGTGCAGCCATTCGTGCCCTCTTTAAGCAGGCAGAGCGACTAGAAGCGCGCGTGCGAGTGGAGCCTGTTGCCAAATTGTTGCAGGGTCGTATCGACAGCTTTGAACTGTTGGGCCAGCATCTGCAGATGTACAACGGCCTGAGGCTTTCGGCTCTGGAGCTATTCTGCAATGCGGTGGCCATCGATTTCAGCCAAATTTGGCAGGGGAAGATCAAGCTGCGCCAGCCAGTACAGGCCACAATGCGCGTGGTGCTGAGCGAAGACGATCTGGTGCAATCGTTTAACACACCTTTTGTGCTGAACAGGCTGGCCCTGGTGGGACAGGATGGCAGCCCCCTATCCTTCCATCACGTCCATATCAGCATCACCCCGGCGCGGCGACTGCAATTCCAGGCAAATGTACAGCAGGGAGAAGCCAGGGCTTTCCGCGTCGGTTTTTCCGCCCAGGTTGAGGTGCTGGAGCGGCGTCGCATCCGCTTTACAGATCCAGTGTTTGAAAGCGGTACAGAAGAGGAGCTAGCCTTGAGCCAAGCTTTGGTACGCTGCCTGAATGAGCTTCTGGATTTGGATCGGCTGGCCTTGCGCGGCACTGAGCTGCGGGTCGATCGGGTGAACTTACAGCCCCAGCAGATGATCCTGTACGGCAGTGCCACCCTAGCGCAATTTCCCACACGCCAACCCCAATGGGAAAGTGCTTGACAGCCTTTGGAAGGGCGGCTACGCTCAATAGTGGTGAGGAGTGAAGAGAAGAAGCCTCTGGGGTCGAAACACGGACAGACGCCCAGGGGTTTTTTCATGTCCTAGGAGCTTAAGTGCTCTGCATTATAGTCATCTTGAATAGGAATAAAACATTTTCGTTCATTGCTCTCTAACTCCCCTCTCCCAAAAAGAGAGGGGCTTGGGGTGGTCGCGGAAGCGGCGCAGAGCGCTTGGGGAGTGTCTCAATCTAGTTTGAAATGGCTATAAGATGGCCATAATTGCTCGACGTTGGTCATGCCCGGGGATCAAGCTGCCTTTGCTGTGATGTCCGCAGCTTTGCCAACCGGAATACGGCGCGGCTTCTCTAGCTCTAAAGAGTGGGGCAGTTGGGTATCCTAAAAGCTGGGGCTACAGCATCCCTCCTGTTCAGAAGGATGAAGTGGCTCAAAACACAAGGGTCGTTCTGGGATCAAAGAACTCTTCAGCCTTGACCGTGAGGGGATGTTCATTCTTCCGTACCATTGGTTCATTATTTAAGCAGGTCTTGTCAAAGCGAGCGCACCGAGTTTGAAACAGCAACCACTCCGCGTACTTGAGTTTTGGCGCCGCCGCTTTCCCCACAGCTTGCGCACCCAGGTGGCATTGGTCATTGCCAGCCTTTCGTTCGTCCCCAACTTGGTTTTCATCCTGTCGGTGCAGTGGATCTGGCCCGACACGCAGTTCAGCACTGAAGGGATCCTCCTGCTGCTGCTGTGGATCCCGTTGCTGGCGGTGCTATCGGCGGTGGTGGGCTATGCTCTGTCCTCCATGATTTTGCGCCCCCTCACCCTGCTGGCCCGCGAGTTGGCTCATTTGGAAACCTTGATTAACCAGCCCGCCCGTTGGAATCTGCTGCTCCGCCCCGGGGATCCCCAGGAAGCCCTGATCTTGCGGCAGGCTTTTGCCCAGTTGCTGCGCCAGATCCAGATCGATCAAATGCGGCGAGAAGCCTTTACCGCTACCCTCGTTCACGACCTCAAAACCCCCCTCATCGCCTTTGGGCACCTGCTGAGCGCCTTTAAACAGGATCAACAGCTCGAGCCGGAGCAACGTCGCGCTCTGCTGGATCGCATCCTGCAGGAAAATCAACACAATCTCTCTCTGGTGCAGAAAATGGTGGAGGCTCACCGCCTGGAGCGGGGAGAGATCGAGTTGCATCCTCGGCCTTGTGATCTGGGATCCCTGGCCAGAAAGGTGGCCGAGCGCATGGGATCCCTGGCCCAGGAGCGGGGGATCGATCTGCGAGTCGAAGGAGAAGGGTGGGGCAACGCCGATGAGGCAGAGCTGGAGCGGGCGCTGGTGAATCTGGTGGACAACGCCTTGCGCTACGCACGCCATGCGGTGGTGTTAATCGTCAGCCCCCACCAGATCCAGGTGCAGGATGATGGCCCCGGCTTGCCGGCTCCCCTAGAAGAGTTGGCCCAACCCTACGTGACCCAGCCCATTCACATTGCCGGCCACCACTACCCAACCGGCTCAGGAGGTCTGGGGCTATATATCGCCAGGCGCATCCTGCAGGCCCACGGGGGGGACTTGCGGTTGGTCGAGACGGGATCCCAAGGGACTGCTCTAGCCCTGGTGTTGCGCTAACCCAATAGATTGGTGCTGAACAAGACTGGTGTAGTCATTTTAAGTGACATACTCCCGCACTCATGTTGATGCAAAGCGCTCCGCGCCGCTAAAGCGAGAGAGTGCGGGCTTCCCAGTGACTCCGGTTAGCGCTCCGCGCCGCTAGCGCGAAAAGGACATTTCCTGGGCTTAAGGACTACGTCCCGCTAACGCGAAAAGGACGGGATGCCCCGCCCCTGTACTTGATGTCTATAGCGGCAGTGTATAAAACCCCGCTACTTTTTATGGCACCAGTAAGGACAAAACATCATGTCCCCGCCTTTCATCCCGACCCTCACCCTGGATAGTGAATAGTGGATAGTGGTTAGTGGATAGTGACTATTCACTATTCACTAGCCACTAACTAATAGAGGGCGGGGCTTCCCGGCGGTGTAGCTAGCGGTAACTAACGGGGGTGCAGGGGCAATCAGTCCTGCACTCTACCCGCAGGGTAAGCACCGGGATACAGGGATCCCCGCCATACCTCTGAGCGAAATCTGTTGAGCGAAATCTGTAGTAAAACCTACTTATGCTGGCGGTAACCTACAAGTACCGGATTGATCCAGATGCCTCTTGCTCTTGTCCGGTGGACAGGGGTTCCTGGGTGCAGGAGTCCATCCTGCCTGCCGATGCACCGTTCCCTGTGGATTAGACTTGTTTTGCAAGCTGGCAGTAGCCAGGGAGGCTGGGGAAGGGGAACCACCTGTCCAGTCGTTTTGTCGGGGGTTGTAGACCCAGACAAGTGGCGTGGGGCAGGAATGCCCAGCCGCGAGGTAAGGACTCCGTCCTGCTGACGGGAAGGGTGGCCCGCGCTCTGTCCGTAGGACGAGCGCCGGGAGGATGTCACGGTGCATGAAGGGTGGGATCCTCTGCACAAGCGTTCGTGAGGTTGGGTTCATGTCTTCCGTGCTGTGGCAAGCGATTGGGTATGCCTGTGGGATCTCGCTGGGGCTCCTAGGCTTGGTTGCCCTGGTCAACGTTCTTGTGGGGTGGCTGGATCGGCAGACCTCAGAGACTCCGGAGGAGCCGACCGAGTCGCCAGAACCCTGCAGCACAACGGAGGGATCCCCGTCGGCATGAGTGACAGGGTTCGCGTTCACGTCTGGGTACGGGGGCGGGTTCAGGGGGTGGGGTTTCGCGCCCACACCGAAGCCATGGCCCGCAATGCCGGTGTTGGCGGCTGGGTGCGCAACTTGCGGGATGGTCGCGTCGAGGCCGTTTTTGAAGGATCCCCTGCTGCGGTGGAGGCCATGCTGCGCTGGTGCCAACAGGGCAGCCCCGGTTCGGTTGTGGAGGCCATTGAGCAACGTTCCGAGCCGCCGGAAGGTCTACCCACTTTTGAGATTCGCCCTACCGTTTGAGGAAGTTTCGCTGTTCTGAGGATCTGCTTCAAGCTGGGCTGCTCCGGCCTCGTCCTGGGTTCTGGGCTGCCGTCCCCAGAAACTGTCTGTGAGCTGGGATCCCCAAGGTCGCACTAGAATGGTTACACCGCCAGTTTTTCCTATCCCATGACTGTTGCTGCCCCCGCCAAAGTGCAATACGAAGCTGTGATTGGGCTGGAAGTTCACTGCCAGCTCAGCACTCGCTCCAAGATCTTCTCCAGCAGCGCGACAGCCTTTGGCGCTCCCCCCAACACCCAGATTGACCCCATCTGCATGGGCCTGCCCGGCACCCTGCCGGTGCTCAACGAAAAGGTGCTGGAGTACGCGGTCAAAGCGGGTTTGGCCTTGAATTGCACCATTGCCCCCTACAGCAAGTTCGACCGCAAGCAGTACTTTTACCCCGACTTGCCCAAAAACTACCAAATCTCCCAATACGACCTGCCGATTGCTACCCACGGCTGGATTGAGATCCAGCTCAGCGACGGTCGTACCAAGCGCATCGGCATCACCCGTCTGCACATGGAAGAAGATGCGGGCAAGCTGGTCCACGCTGGCAGCGACCGCCTATCGGGATCCAGCTACTCTTTGGTGGATTTCAACCGGGCGGGGGTTCCCCTCATCGAGATCGTCAGCGAGCCGGACATCCGCAGCGGGGAAGAGGCAGCCGAGTATGTGCAAGAGCTGCGCCGCATCCTGCGCTATGCCGGGCTGTGCGATGGCAACCTGCAGGAGGGATCCCTGCGCTGTGATGTGAACATCTCGGTGCGTCCGCTGGGATCCCAGACCTTTGGCACGAAGGTGGAAATTAAAAACATGAACTCCTTCAACGCCATCCAACGGGCCATCGAGTACGAGTTCAACCGCCAAGTCAAGGCTGTGGAGGCAGGCGAGCGGATCGTGCAAGAGACCCGCCTCTGGGAAGAAAACAGCCAGCGCACCATCAGCATGCGCAAGAAAGAGGGATCCAGCGACTATCGCTATTTCCCCGAGCCCGATCTGCCGCCCATTCGCGTTACCGAAGCGCAGAAAACCCGCTGGCAGGCAGAGCTGCCGGAATTGCCCGGTGTGAAGCGGCGACGTTATCAGGAGGTGTACGGCCTCTCGGTGTACGATGCCCGCTACCTCAGCGATGAACGCAACACCGCCGAATACTTTGAAGCCGTGATCGCCGCCGGTGCCGACCCGAAAGCAGCCGCCAACTGGATGATGAGCGACATCGCCAGCTACCTCAACACCCACAAGCTGGACTATCCCGACATTGCCCTGAAGCCGGAAACCCTGGCCGAGCTGATTGGCCTCATCGAGCAGGGCACCATCTCCAGCAAAATCGCCAAGGAGATCCTGCCGGAACTGCTGGAAAAAGGGGGATCGGCCCGCGCCCTGGTGGAAGCTAAGGGCATGACCCAAATCTCGGATAGCGCTCTGCTGGGGCAGATGATCGCCGAGGTGCTGGCAGAAAACCCCGAGCAACTGCAGCAGTATCGGGGGGGCAAAACCAAGCTCTTCGGCTACTTTGTCGGGCAATTGATGAAAAAAACTCAGGGACGGGCAGATCCAAAGCTGGCCAACGACCTGCTCAAGCAACACCTCGACGGCTAGCTCCAAGCATCGGTGAGGGAATAGCCCAACTCCTGCATCATGCGCCGCAGCAGGGGCAAGCTCAGCCCGATAACATTGCCGGGGCACCCCTCGATCCGCTCCACAAACAGGCTGCCGCGGCCATCGATGGCAAAACAGCCAGCACAATTGAGCGGCTCACCGGTGGCCACATAGGCGCGGATTTCCTCGTCGCTGGGCTTGGCAAAAAACACCCGCGTCACCGCATAGTGGGTGAGGCGGCGGTTCTGCTTCGTGTCAATCAAGGCATGGCCTGTGTAGAGCTCTCCCACTTCGCCCCGCATTTGCCGCAGGCGCCGTTCCGCCTCCAGAGCATTGGCCGGCTTGCCCAGGATCTCGCCATCTAGGTAGAGCACGGAGTCGGCCCCCACGACCAAGACGGGCTCCCGTTGCTGGGCCGCCACCACTTCTGCTTTTGCCGAGGCCAGCTTCTGGACCAGCTCCACGGGATCTGAGCTTTTGATTTGGCTTTCGTCAAAATAGCTGGGCTGAACGCGAAAAGGGATCCCGGCAGCCTTTAACAATTGGCGGCGGGCAGGGGATTGCGAGGCCAGTACGATAGGAGGCAACATCGACTCAACACCTAATTAACACCCAAAGCCTGGACGTTTGCTTAGGGGAAGTTCGCTCTGTGAGCTAGTTTCCATTAGCTTAGTTAGTATGCGCCTGATGGGCGTTGAAAGGAAACTCTCTCGATATCTTCCCAGCTGGATCCCGTTTGTGACCACTCTCCCCACCCAAGCTGATCTCGATCTTGCCCGTTCCGGGATCCTCCAGCGCTATTGGGGGGATCAAGACACTCCGGAAAGCCGCTGGGTGAACTTGCTGGTGGCGGCGCTGGTTTTCTGTTCGTCCACCTTCTTTGTGGTGGAAACCTATCCCATTCCCCCTGAGGTGCGTCTTGGGCTGGAGCGGGTGGATCGCCTCATTCTCGGCTTGTTTGTGGTGGAATATCTGCTCCGCCTGGCGGCGGCCCCGCAAAAGCTGCGCTACGTCTTCAGCCTCTATTCACTCATCGATTTGCTGGCCATTTTGCCCTTTTTTGCCGGGCTAACCGATATTCGCTTCATCCGCCTCTTGCGCTGGTTTCGCATCCTGCGGCTGCTGCGCTTGGTGGAGGGCAAAACCCTGTTTGGGCAAGTGATCTCCGCCGATAGCCGCATTTTGCTGCGCATTTTCTTCACCCTCTTTGCCATTGTTTTCGTCTACTCTGGGCTGATCTACCAGGTAGAACATCCAGTGAATCCTGGCGCTTTTGCCACCTTTTTGGATGCTTTCTACTTTTCCGTCGTTACCATGACCACGGTGGGGTTTGGGGATCTCACCCCCACTTCTGAGCTGGGCCGGCTGCTGACAGTGTTGATGATCTTGACGGGCATAGCCCTGATCCCTTGGCAAGTGGGGGAGTTGATCAAGCAACTGGTAAAAAGCGGCAACTCGGTACAGTGGGCCTGCCCAGGCTGTGGCCTCTCCCAGCACGATGGGGATGCCCAATTCTGCAAGCGCTGCGGCACACTGCTCTATCCAAGGGATTGAGGCTGTTGGCCAATTTGGGGCAAAGACAGGATAGGCTAGGACGGGTTGCAGGAGGATCTGCGATGTTGGCCCACCCCGAGCTAACCATCCCCGGCAAGCTGAACGTGAAGGCGGGCGTGGCGATGCTGGTTGCCGCCATTGTCCTCGGCTGGATCCTCAGCCAAGTTCAGCCGTTGCCGCTCGCCCCCCAGGAGGCTTCGGGGATCCCTGCCGAGCCCCTCCTCTGGCAGGAGGTGCCCAAACAAAAGTACGCCTGGCACATTTGCTACGCCTTTTTGGGCAACATGGGGTTGATCAACATCGGCGGCGGACTGGCCCTGGTGGTGCTGGGATCCCGCTTTACGGCTGGGCAAATGCTCTCGCAAATTCTCCTGTTGGGGGGAATGCTGCACCCGGCTTCTTGGGCTTTGGTGGCCCTGACGGGGCTGGAAGGGTGGGGCTGGCTGGGTAATGCCGGAGCCGCAGCGGTGGCGGTGGTGGTGATGGTGTTGTTTGTTTACCTGGTCTTGGCCACCTGCCGTTCCCTACAAGCCGTCCGAAGGCTGACCCAATCCCGAACCTGCCGTTAGCCCCAGTTGGGGAAAGCTGAGAAATCGTTTAAGATCGTTAACGGCAACACTCTAAACAACCGGACGGTGCTCTGCATGGCGGTGCAAGAGGAGGTTTTTTTTGAGGGCGGCCCCCACAGTGGCGATTTGGTGTTGAACTCCTTCATTGGGGCTACACTTGTCGGCTTGCCTCTGTTTGTGGGGGCACTGGTGCGTAAGCTGTGGGTACACTATCGGATTACCAATCGTCGCATCACCGTGATTGGGGGATGGGGCGGCAAGGAGCGCTCAGATGTAATCTACGGCGAGATTGCCAAGGTGGTTATGGTGCCCCGTGGCTTGGGCGTGTGGGGAGACATGGTGCTCACCCTCAAGGACGGCAGTCGCCTGGAGATGCGGGCCCTGCCTCGCTTCCGCGAGATCTACAACTACATCAATGAGCGGATCGACGAGAAAGCCAAGCAGGTGAGCGGCCCAATTGGCAAAAAGCGCCGCTCTGCCAAGTCCTGACAGTGCCTGAGCCTTGGGGATCCCTTCCTGTGGCCTTTCCCCCTCTCCCGGGCCAGCATTCGCTTGGCCTGGGTGCCTGGCGTTGGTGCATGAGTACCTGATCTGGCCGGGGGGATCGGAAAAGGTTCTGCAGGAGCTGGTGGCCTTTGCCCCCCAGGCCCCCCTTTACGTCAGTCTCTTCTCCGCTCACACCCTGCCGCCGAGCTGGCAGGAGCTGACAATTCACACCTCCTTTTTGCAAGGCTGGGCCAAGTGGCTGGGGGTGCTGCGCCCTGATTACCATGCCCGCCTCAAGTATCTGCTGCCCTGGATGCCGTTGGCCTATGAGAGCTTCGACCTCTCCGGCTATGACTGTGTGATCTCCAGCAGCCACGCCTTTGCCAAAGGGATCCTGACGGGAGCCTCTACCCTGCACCTGAGCTACATCCACAGCCCCACCCGTTACCTCTGGGAGAACCGGGAGCTGTATCTGCAGCGAGAAGGGCTGGGGAGAAGCGGGCCTGTTGGCGCAATTGGCCAATGGCTGCTGCACCGCTTGCGCCAATGGGATTTTCTGGCAGCTCAACGTCCAGATCTGTTGATCGCCAACTCCCAGCACATTCGCCGCCGCATTGCCAAGCTCTATCGCCGCGAGGCTGTGGTCATTTATCCGCCCGTTCCGCTGCAGGGGTTGGAGCCGGTGGCGGATCCCAGCGCCGATTATGACCTGGTGGCAGGCCGACTGGTGCCCTACAAACGGGTGGATCTGGCGATTGCCGCCTGTGAACGGCTGGGTCGTCGGCTGCTGGTTGTGGGCGAAGGGCCGGAGCTGGCTCGGCTCAAGCGACTGGCGGGGCCGCAGGTGGAGTTTTTGCCCCATCAGCCCCCCGATCGTTTCCGGGAACTGCTAGCCAATTGCCGGCTGCTGCTGTTCCCCTGGGAGGAGGATTTTGGCCTAGTGGCAGTGGAGGCCCAGGCCTGCGGCCGCCCCGTGGTTGCCCTCAACCGGGGAGGTGCCCAAGAGACGGTCATCCACGGCCAAACCGGCATCCTCATTCCCGAGGCCAGTGTGGAAGCGCTGGTGGAAGCGCTGCGGCAGGCGGATCGACAGGAATGGGATCCGCAGCGGATTCGGGCCCATGCTCTGCAATTTGCCCCAGAGCGGTTTCATGCCCAGCTGGGAGCCCTGTTGCGCTGGGCTTGGCCTCGTTTTCAAGCTGGAGAACGGTTGGATCCCCGAGAATGGAGCGCTCAGTAGGGCCGCCGCTGCACAAAAGTCGGCAACTCAATCCGGTTGCGACTGCCCGTTTCCCCTCCTGCCCGTGAAGCGGCCAAAGCGGAGCGTTTCAGGAGCCTTTCTGTCCGTTGGCGCCAGCCGAGCGGGGCACTTTCTTCCCGCTCGTCCAGGGTGAGCGGCGGGATCCCTGGGGTGGGTGTTCTCCAGGTGGTGGCCGGGGAAGGAGCAGACTCGTCAGCCGCGGCAGGAATCCGTTCCTGGGCCCGATGATTCGACCTGGGCTCGACAACCGCTGGCTGAGGGGAAGCGGAGGCCGACTGACGCAGTGTGGCCAGTTGCTCTTCCAGTTCTTGATTGCGCTGCTGCAGCAGGGCCACTTCCTTTTCTTGGGTTTGCGCGTAGGCGTGGGCCTGCACACACTCGGTTTTCAAAGCCATCACCTGCTGCTGCAACTTCTCGATCTGCTTTTGGCTGACCAGATGATGGGCCTCGGCCAGTTCTCGCCCCCGCCGGGCTGCTTCCAGGCTTTCTCGGGTGTCCTGCACCTGCTGCTGAACTTCCTGCCACTGGGCAAGGGTGGGACGCTGGGCCAACTCTTGCATGAGCTGATCCCGCTCGGCTCGCAAAGCACCAAGCTCGCGGGTCAAAGCCTGCACCTGCTCCTCCAGGGCAAGGATTCGCTGCGCCTGTGAGGACTCTGTTTCCCTGAGGTGGGCGGCCTGGGCTGCTTCCGCTTCCAGCTTGGCAATCTGTTGGGCTTGCTCGGCCTGCTGCCGCTGACTCTGCTGCAGCTCTTCCAGCAAGGTGGCCCGCTCGGCCTTGGCAAAAGAGGCCTGTTGGCGCAGATGATCCAGCTCCGCCTGCAAGCGTGCCCATTGCTCTGGGGTAGGACGCTCTTCCAGTTCGCGAATACGTTGCCGGGCGGTGTTCAGGTCAGCTTCCATGTGTGCCTTTTCGGTTTCCAGATGGGTCTTCAAACGCTGCCATTCGGCTTCCGCTTGGCGGTGGGCAGCCTCTAGCTCCGCCCGTAGGGTTTCCAGTTCTTGGGCAGAAGGTCGAGCAGCCAACTCTTGGATTTGCGCTTGCAATTGTGCTTTTTCCTCCTCTAGCTGCTGTACACGGAGCTGCAGTTGGGCTTGCAAAAGCTGCACCTGCGGCAACTTGACGGCGTATTCTCCCAATTGGTTGGCCTGCTGTTTCAGCTCCAGGAGCTCCTGCTGCAGTTGGTAAAATCGGGCCGGATCGACGCGCCGCTGCAATTCCGCCTTGAGGGTTTCAATTTCCGTCTGACTGGTTTGCAACTGCTGCTGCAGAATGTGGTAGTGCTCCAGCGTTGGACGGCGCTCCATTTCCCACAGGAGATTCTGCAGTTCTTCGATGTGCTGTTGCTGAAGCTGAAAAGCCTCTGGGGTAGGGCGCTGGGCCAGCCGCGCTTTCTCCTCTTGACACGCTTGCAAAGCTTGATCCCGCTCTTGAATCTGGGCCTGTGCTTCCAGCAGTTGATGTTCCAGGCGATGGATGCACTCAATCTGCTGCAATGACAGCGCTTCCGATTCGGCGAGGGATCGCTCTAGGTTGCGCACCCGCGCCCGCAAGGCTTTTAGCTCCTCTTCCCCTTCCATATCCAGGCTGCTCGACAGGTTATGGGCCTTACTGTAGCAGATGGTTTGGGCAAAAATCCAGCTTGCCACTATATGTGGCGTGAATTTTTAGTTTTTCTCGAAAAGGACGCTAAGCCTGTTATCCCCACCCTCTATACTGAGAAGGTGAGTTTTCAGATTGAACCCTGTGATGAAGCTGGGATCCAAACCTTGGGGATGGGTGCTGGGCCTGCTGGGTGTGGCCTTGGTCGGTTGTGGTGCCGATGCGCTGACGGCCAGTACTCCGCTGCCGCCTTTGATCACCAGCAGCGATATTCCTTCTGTGGTGAATCGGAACGGCTTTTTGGAGCTGGGGGTCTCGGTATCGGTGCCGGGGCGGATCCCGGCGGAGCTGGCGTTTCAGGTGTCGTGGTCGGGGATTGAGGTGCAGACGCTATCGGCAGCCCAGGTGAATTGTGTGTCTGGAGAGGTGTTCTGTACAACCCGCTTCCGCATTCGTCCTCCCCTGAGCTTGGTGCCCGGCTCCTACCTAGTCAGTTTGCGGGTCTTCGACCGGTTGGGCCAAAGCGCTGTGGTGACCGGGACGGTGCTGGTGAGGGATCCCTGAGGTCGCCCTATCCTTGCCCAGCCTTGAGAAAGCGGTGCGGTTCCCGTTCCCATAAGCATTGCGTAGTAGTAGGTAGCAGTATGAGGTGCCGTAGGCATAGCACCTGATACATTTACGCTGAACACTGCTGAACATCACTGTTCAACTATGCAGCGATAGCATTCTGTTTGTTTCCAAACAGAATGGCGGTATCCCGCGAAGCTTTGAGTAGAATACCCAAAGCGCAGTTTCCGTGTCGTCTTACTACCAATTTTCTGCTTTGCTTTGGCTACCATGTTGGCAGACTCGAAAGTAAACAGAAAGATCAACTGGTAGTAATCCGTACTGAACATATTATACATTATTTTCAGTATAGTTGAGCTTATTATTGACTAGAGTCATGCTCTGCCCAAGCTTTGAATGGGTAAGGGATCCCTTCAGCGCGGGGGAAATACTTTTTGGCGAACATCGTCGGCGAAAGCTTCCACTGCTTCTCGGATCGCCTGTCTCAAATTGGTATAGGCCTTGGCAAAAGGGGGGAGCCGCTCGCTCAGCCCCAGCAGATCGTGGGTGACCAAAATCTGACCATCGCAAGCCGGGCCGGCCCCAATGCCCAAGGTTGGGATCCCCACCTGGGCTGAGATTTGGGCAGCCAATTCCGCCGGCATGTGCTCCAGAACCAGGGCAAATGCCCCTGCTTGTTCCAGGCTGAGGGCCTCTTGTCGCAGACGCTCCGCCTCCGGAGTGGTTTTTCCCTGCTGGCGATAGCCTCCCAGTTGATGTTTGGCCTGCGGAGTAAGGCCGATATGACCCAAAACCGGGATCCCCCGCTGCACCAGAAAGGCCACCGTTTCCACCATGTCGGGGTAGCCCCCCTCCAGCTTGACCCCGTTGACTCCTGCCTCCTTCATCAACCGCCCTGCTGAGAGGAGAGCTTGTTCTTTGTGGACTTGATAAGTCAAGAAGGGCAAGTCGGCCACCAAAAAGGCCCGTTCTACCCCGCGGCGCACCGCCTGGGCGTGATGGAGCATCTGTTCCAGCGTCAGGGGCAGGGTGCTGGTATACCCCAAGTGGGTCATGGCCAAGCTGTCGCCCACCAGGATCAAGTCGATCCCAGCCTGATCCAAAATCTGAGCGGTGGCGTAGTCGGCAGCCGTGAGGGCCACCAAAGGTTGACCCGCCTGTTTGGCCTGGCGAAAGTGGTGAATGGATAGAGCAGCCATATCCCTATGATCTCATCTGGGCGTTCCCGCCAGCGGTGCGGAGCACTTTCCCATCAACCGCATCCCGTGGGGGAAGCAAGCTTGGCTTTGAGGCTGGGAAGAAGCAGGAGACTCGGTTTGCCGTTAAGATAGTAAAGCCCTACAGCAGACTGGAAGGGTGACAGAGTGGTTGATTGTGACGCTCTCGAAAAGCGTTGTGACTGCAAGGTCACCGTGGGTTCGAATCCCACCCCTTCCGTCTTCAGGCATACAGTTTTAGAACGCCTTGCCCAGCTAGGGCCTCTGGGATTTTTGGGGATCCCACCCAAGCCCTTCGCATCAGCGGTGCGGTTCCCCCATAACACTTTGGCATGGAGCCAAGGTCAAGGTTGGATGGGGTTCTTGGCCTTTCTTCTAGAGTCTTATGTTCACCGCTCCTGCTCTCTCTGCCCAACTGCATCCGCTCATTCAGGGCTTATCTGAGGCAATCCTGAACGTTTGGGGATCTACCCTCACCCTAGCCCCCTATCCTCTGCCTGAAGATCTGGGCTACGTGGAAGGCCGCCTAGAGGGTGAGAAATTGCAAATTGAAAACCGCTGCTACCAAGGGGATCCCTTTCGCAAACTGCACCTGGAGCTGGCCCAGGCCGGGCAGAGCCTGGATATCCTCCATTGCGTTATGTTTCCGCAGCCGCAGTACCCGCTGCCGCTGTTCGGTTGCGACATTGTGGTCGGTCGCGGACAGGTGAGCGCCGCCATTGTCGATCTCTCGCCGGTGACCCCCAGCTTGCCCGATCTCTATATCCAGGAGCTGGAAGCGTTGGGATCCCATCTCGTCCCTTTCCAACACCGGCGCCGGTTGCCGGAGTGGGGCACGATTTTTTCTCCCTACTGTCTGTTCGTGCGTCCTGCCGACGAAGCAGAGGCCGAGCGCTTTTTACACTTTGCCTGCCGTTTCCTGGAAATTCACTGCCGGCTGGCGCAGCAGATCCCCCCACAGACGGATCCCGGCCAGATTTTGGCCCACTACCAGGGGCAGCAGCGCTATTGCAGCCAGCAACAGCAGAACGACCGCACCCGCCGCGTTTTGGAAAAAGCTTTTGGCCCCGCCTGGGCAGAGCGCTACATGAACACCGTCCTTTTTGACTTGCCTCCCAGTCCCGTGCAGATCTAGGCGGGATCCCCTTGCAGCCGCTGCTGGATGCTCAACGCCAATTTTTGCCCTAAGAACTCCGGCATGGTTGGAGTTGAATCCGGCCCTAGCAAGTAAAAAATGAAGCGCGTTTGCTTGCGGCGGAGCATCAAATTGAGGTTAACAACGGTCAAATCCTCCTGCGCGAGGGCCGTCATCACCCGGTAGAACACGCCCGGCTGGTTGTCCACATCCACCAAAAGTGTGGGCAAATGAAACACTGGGTCAAAGTAAAAAGAAACCTGCGCCTCTTTCAGGCCGGCCTTGAGATCAAACTCCAGTGCCAAGGTTTCGTGAACGCGAAACACACCCGCCAGGCATTCGTGAATGGCCCGTTCTAGGCTGAGCTTGGTTTGGGAAGAAAGGCTGTGGCCATCGCGGGAGACGATGGTGCGGATAAACACCAGGTGCGGTGAGTAGATCTGCCCATAGAGATGGATGCCGTGCACCGAGAGATTAAAAGCGGTGAACACCCCAAACAGATCGCTGAGCAGAGAAGGTCGGTTGCGGTAGGCCAGACAGACCACCGTCTTGCGACCTTCGTCCTGCATCTGTACCACCGCCTTGCGGGTTTGGTAGAGGGCGTAGGCCAAGCGCAGATTTTGGGCCTGCACCTCGCTGCTGACAAACTGGCTGTAAAAAGGCGGAAAGCTCTGGTTAAAACGCCGCATCAGAGCGGATCGCGTCAGCGGGACGGAGTCCTTGCGGGTGCTGACTTTGAGCGGCTGAAGATCTTCATGGGCAGCCCTCTTCCGCGCTTCCCGATCCCCGGCAACTCCTAGAGAAGCCACCTTGGGCTGGGGAGTGCCCTGCTGTGCTGATTGCTCATCAGTTGACATCGACCTCGCCACCTGCGTTGCTCCTTCTCCATCGTTGCTCAGTACGCCCCAGCCAAACCTCATTTATCCGCAAAATCACTGAGGCTCGAAACGAATGTTGACGCTGTATCCAATTCTTGTCCAATGCTTTTCAGTTCAATTTATCTCATAGGGCTAAGCTGGGCATCTGAGGAGCCAGTGGGGGCATCCCCCAATTGGGGGGATCCTTCCCTTCTTCGCTGCTGAACCGACGCTGTGAGCCTTTCAATCCCAGAATAGCCAGAATAAGCCTAAACTATGAATTGAGCAGAGCGCTGCAATTTTTGATATAAAGTGCCGCATTGAGTGCTGGCCGGCTGGGTGACATGAAGCGCTATCTTGTTGGCCATCACTTTGGTTTTTCCCTAGGTTTGTGAAGAGATCCCTGTGAGCAGGACTGTTGCCGATCCCACCCCATTTTCGCCCGCACAAGCGCCGGATCCCGGTGGAGCCTGGTGGGATCTCAGTCTCATCACTTCCCCTGCCCAAGAAGACCTGATCTTTTGGCGGCTGGAGAGTTTTGGCTGTCGGGGCATGACCAGCCAAGCCTATGGCGAAGATCAGATTTGCATTCACGCCTATTTGCCTTGGCCTCACGTCAGCCTCCTGGATTTGGCAGCCCTCTCCCTGCGCCTGCAGCAAGATGCCCTCATTGCCGGTCAGCGGGTTCCGAAGCTGCGCTGGGAACGCATAGAGGCGGAAGATTGGAGCAGCAGTTGGAAGCAGCACTGGCAGCCCCAATGGGTCGGGGATAAGTTGCTCATTTGTCCGGCCTGGCTGGATCCGCCCCCTCACCCCGGTCGGCACCTGTTGCGGCTGGATCCCGGTATGGCCTTCGGCACGGGCACTCACCCCACCACGCAGCTCTGTCTGGAGTCGCTGGAGATGCGCCTGGAGGGCGGCGGGGGTGCCGAGGGAGTGACTGTGGCCGATGTGGGCTGTGGATCCGGGATTCTGTCGTTGGCGGCGGCCCTGTTGGGGGTGAAGCGGGTGTTTGCGGTGGACATCGACCCCCTGGCGGTGCAAGCCACGATGCACAACCGCGATCTCAACGGCCTGACGGATCGCATTGTGGTCGCTCAGGGCAGCCTGGAGCAGATTCCCGAAATGGTGGATGGGTTGGTGTGCAACATCCTGGCAGATGTGATCCTGGATATGATCCCGGAGTTTCGGCTGGTGGTAAAGGAGGGGGGATGGCTGATCCTCAGCGGCATCCTCATCGAGCAGGCCAAGTTGGTGGCGGAGATGCTGGAGGCCAACGAATGGGTGGTGGCAGCCCTCTGGCGACGGGGGGAGTGGTGTTGTCTGAACGCACGCATGACCTGAGCGCTTTGCCCCGATTGGCGATTGACCCAGCGCAGCGGGATCCCAGCGGTGTTCTCCATTTAACTGGTCTGCAACAGCACTACTTGCAGCGGGTGCGCCGCCTCAGGCCAGGGGATCTCTTTTTGGTTTTGGACGGCTCAGGCAAGCTGTGGGCGGCCCGTTGGCAAGCCCAGGGATCCCAAATTGTGGGCGAGGTGGAGACGCTGCCGCGGGAATTGCCTGTTTTTTTGCATCTGGGCTTGGCGGTGGTCAAAGGGCAGGGGTTTGACGAGGTGCTCCGCCAGGTTACCGAGCTGGGGGCGGCGCGCATTACTCCCCTGCTGACGGAGCGCACCGTGTTGGAACCGGGATCTGGGCGGCAGGAACGCTGGCAAAAAATTGTGCGGGAGGCCGCAGAACAATGTGAGCGGTTGCGCTGGCCTCAGGTCGATCCCCCCACCCCTTGGACAAGTTGGCTGGCGGAGCTGCAAGCCGTTCGCGCTACTCGGACGGAGTCCTTCTGGTGGGGTATAGCCGTGGCGCGCGAGAACGCCCCCCTGCTGGTGCAGGCCCTGCCAAAGCTGCAGATCCCGGCCTTGGCCATAGCCATTGGCCCAGAAGGGGGCTGGACGGTTGCCGAACGTCGGCAGGCTGAGGAATATGGGGGAGTGTCCGTCTCCCTTGGCCCTACCATCTTGCGAGCCACCACCGCCGCTGTTGTTGCCACCAGCCAAATTGCCGCCACCTACTCCTGGTTGGACTCGAGCTTGGATCGGGGTCATTTGGCTCCGCTAGCGACGGGGAGTGTTGTCGCCGATAATCAATAACTAGGCCGTTTGCGTCAGCGGGACGGAGTCCTTTGACGAGAACAGCCATTGGCATAGCAGGCGGCCAGGCCCACCCCAGGGAGGGAGAACGAGAATGGAGATGATCCAGGCGGTGCGGGGCACCCGAGATATTCTGCCGCAGGAGGTGCGGCTCTGGCAGCAGGTGGAAGCCAGCGCCCGAGAGATCCTGGGACGGGCCAACTACCAAGAAATTCGCACCCCCATCCTGGAGTTGACGGAGCTCTTTGCCCGCAGCATTGGCAGTGCCACTGACGTGGTGGGCAAGGAGATGTACTCCTTCAGCACCCGTGGCGAGCAAGAGGTGAGCCTGCGCCCAGAGAACACAGCAGGTGTGGTGCGGGCCTACATCCAGCACGGGCTGCAAACGGCTGGAGATGTGCAACGCCTCTGGTATTGTGGGCCGATGTTTCGCTATGAGCGTCCCCAGGCGGGGCGGCAACGCCAGTTCCACCAGTTGGGGGTAGAGCTGCTGGGCAGCCGGGATCCCCGCGCCGATGCGGAAGTCATCGCCTTGGCCTGGGAGCTGTTGCAAGCGGTGGGGGCGGAGAACCTGAGCTTGCGGCTCAATTCCCTGGGGGATCTGCAGGATCGGCGGGCCTATCGCCAGGCCCTGGTGGACTACCTCACTCCCTTGCGGGAGAAGCTGGATCCTGACTCCCAAGAGCGTCTCACCCGCAACCCGCTGCGCATTCTGGATAGCAAGGATCCCCGCACCCGCGAGATTGCCGAGGGGGCCCCCAAGCTGCCGGATTACCTCGGCCCAGAATCGCGGGCTTTCTTCGAGCAGGTGCAAGCTCACCTGCAGATGTTGGATATTCCCTACCAGTTGGATCCCTACTTGGTGCGGGGCCTGGACTACTACACCGACACCGCCTTTGAGATCGTCTCACCTGACTTGGGATCCCAGAGTACCGTCTGTGGGGGTGGTCGCTACGACGGCTTGGTGGAAGAGCTGGGCGGACCTTCTACCCCAGCGGTGGGCTGGGCCGTCGGCATGGAGCGGCTGGTGCTGCTGTTGCAAAAGAAACAAGGGGAGGCTCCGCCAGCACCGGTCGAGGTTTACGTGATCTCCCGTGGGGCGAAGGCTGAGGCCCAATCCCTCCGGATCGCTCAAGCGCTGCGCCGAGCCGGTTTCTGCACCGAGCTGGATCTGAGCGGCAGCGCCTTTGGCAAGCAGTTCAAACGGGCCAGCCGCAGCGGCGCAACTTGGGCTGTTGTGCTAGGGGATGCGGAAGCTGCAGCCGGAGAGGTACAGCTTAAGCACCTGCCTACAGGGCAACAGCAAACCCTTTTGCAAGCCGATCTGGTTAAGTATCTGGCATCCCATTCGGGTCAGCAGTGCGGAGCACCTAAGGTGATGGAGCTATGTTAAATTTCTGGGTTCGGCGGGACGGCCAGGAAGACTGGCAGCCAGTACCAGCCGAGGGAGCAGTTCTGGAAGAAGATACCTACACCATTGTTGCCCGTTCGCCCCAGCCCCACTTCACCATCACGGTGGAAGTCCGGCAGCGTCCTCTAGGGCCACAGAATCAGGGCCCCAACACCGGCACGACTCCTCCACAGGTCCAAACCCGTTCTGTGCGCACCAACGATGAAGGGATCGGCATTATTTTGCCTGCCAGCCGCCTCACCCCTGGGTTTTGGGAATTGCACTGCCGAGATGCCGACTTGATCGCAGAACTGTTCGGTGAAACCGAGTTGGACAATTGTCTCCGTTTTCAGGTTGTGCCTGCCCCTCTGGAGCCGGAACGAGGGATCCCTGCCCCGGTGGCTGAAGAGGCCGGGTTTGAGCCCCCCCAGAAAAAAGAGGTCGCCATCCCGCCAGAGCTGTTTTCCCTAATGCACAGTGAATTGGAGGGATCCCCGGAGGAGGTGCTGGTGTTGACGGGGCGGATCGGCTGCAGCGGCGAGCTGCGGGTACAGGTTTGGCCAGAAGGGGAGGAGAGGCCGCTTTTCCAGGGACAACGGCAAATTCAACTCCCGGCGGGGGCGCGGACGGCGGTGTTCAGCATCCCCATCACCCTGCCCAGCCAAGTGTGGGCCCGTCCTTTACGGGGAGAACTGGCCCTTACTCCCTCCTCCTGGTGGGATCCAGAGCCGTCGCCTCAGACCCTGACCATCCCCTTTTCCATTCGCTGTCGCAGCCAAGAGGCAGGACTTCTTGGCGCAGGGATCCCCCTCCCGCAGCAGCAAGAGGAAGAGAGGCTGGCCGATGCTGCCAGTCCTGCCTCGACCGCAACCCTGCTCTCTCCCGAACGAACCTTGCAAAAGCTGCTGCGCATCTGGCAGCACAGTGCTCCTGCTGGAGGGGATCCCGGCTCGACTCAGCCGGCAGAGCCCTCTGCTAAGGCCGCACCCGAACCTAACCCCCAGCCTGCGGCGCCGATTTCCCCTCTTCCCTCACCCCCCCAAGCTGAGCCAATGGGCGAGGATGCCGCCCTGCCAGCCCCAGCAGGGAGCCCGGCCACCCCACCTCCGCCTGCATTCGCCCTGCCTGCCACCAGCAAGGACACCAAAAACTCGCCCCCGCCGCCAGAAGTGTGCCCGGCGCCACAACTGCTGGTGCCTGAGCAATTGCGAGCGGGCGACAATTTCGATGTGGTGCTGCGTTTGCCGGCCTTGGCCCCTGCCTCCGCCGCCGGCGCCGCCTCCCAGCCACCTTATTGGATCAAGTTTTGGGTCAAGCATGGCCGCACTCGCTCTTTGGTGGATGGCCCCCGTTGGTTGCTGGACTTCTCCCGTGACGAGCAGGGGCAGTGGCAAGCCCTCACCCGCATGACCATCCCTCCCGGAGTCCCTGAGCTGATCTTTGAAGCTTGGGCCGTCAGCCCGGATCGTCAGCAGCAGAGTGACCGAGTTACAGAGCGCCGCTCCATACTGCCTTGAAGCCTGGCTCAGTCGCTGTCTTGGACGGAACGCACCATCAGCACGGGGCAGCCGATGTGAACCCGCACATAGTCAGAGATGGAACGCCCCAACAGCCGATCCAAATCGGGAATGCTGCGGGCAATGGTAGGTCGGCGGTCAGGGGATCCCATCACCAGCAGATCGGCCTTGCTTTCTTCAGCCAGGCGGACAATCTCCGTAGCCGGATCCCCGACGGCAGTTAACACTTGGTGGCCGATTTGCCGGTTTTTGAGGATGTCGATTGCCCGATCTAGAGCCTCATCTCTACCTGGGTTGTCGGCATCCAACTGCACAGAGGCCAGGAAGATCTGGGCCCCTTGAATGCCGGAGATCAAGTCAAGGGCCGTGGCAAAGGCGGCCTGGGCAGCGGGGGAGTTGTTGAGGGCCACCATGACATGGCTGGGGTATTTGACGTAGGCGTCGTCTTTGACCAGCAGCATTGGGCAGGAGGCGAGCTGGAACACATATTGGCTCACCGAGTTCTGCAAAATGGCCATGATGCGGTTGCGCCCCCGGGATCCCATCACAATCAGCGGATTGGGCAGGGACTCGGCCACCTGCAGCACCACCACCTTGGGATCCCCTTCCACCAGTTGCGTGCTGATCTTTAGCCCTGGGCGGGGGGGGAAAGTCTGCAGGGTTTGGGCCAGCAGTTCCTGCCCCTTTTGCCAGGCAGCCCGCATCTCCTCGGCAGAGGTCTGGGAAGGCACCGCATGCAGCAATGTCACGTGGCACTGGGCAAAGGCCGGCAGAGACAGAAGGGTATGCACCATTTGCTCAGTGGGGCCGCTGCCGTCGATAGCGGCAATGAGGTTCTCAAATCGAGGCATGGGATCCGTTCTCCGGGCCGTAGTTTGCCAAGACTCATCCTAGATCTGCCCCTGCGGATCCCTGTTACCGTAGGGGATGTCCTGCAACATTTTGTTGGGTTTCAGTAACTTAGCCACACATAGCCGGTGAAGCCGCCGCCGGCATTGGTGTTGCGACCGGCCAGGAACTGAAACCCTCCCAAGCCCAGCGTTAACCCTCCCTCCAACCGCCAGTTGAGCTGGCCCGAAAGCTTGAGGTTGTCGTAGTCGGGATCCTGAACCGCCAAATCTCCAAACAGCAAAGGTGCACCGTTGCCCAAGGTAAAATCTCCATCCAAAGCCAGGATGGCCTGCAGCTCAGGAGTCAAATCGGCCCCAAGGGTTAAGTTGGCCTTGAGGCGATCGCCGGGATAGCCCAAGTAATCTCGGAACGTGAGGCAGGAGTCGAAAAAGGCGGGCAGGGATCCCAACTGGGTATTGGCCGCCACCCCAACTTTGAGATCGTAGCCGAAAACACCGTACCCCAAGGGCAGGGGGATGTCTCGGGTGGCGTATCCCGGCGGGATCAAGGCCGTCAATTGGGCCGAAAGGAAGGGATCCCCGTTCCCCCAAGTATGGCGCAGGCCCAGTTCCAGATCCCGCAGGCCCTGGTTGCGCTGGGTAACGGTGTCAGCCCCGCTGGCAAAGCGATTTTCGATGAAAACGTAGCTGGTGTTGAGGTTGAGAGTGAGCTGATCGCTAAGGCCAGTCTCGGCGAAAAGGTTGAGGCGGGTTTCTCCGTACTCCGAAAGGGCCGGCTGCAGGCGTCCCCCCTGATCAAAGCGGGTGCGAGGCCGATAGACCTCCGGCTGCAGCGAAAAAAAAGTCTTGCCGGCACCGCGGGGAAAACCGCATCCTGCCCAGGCCGGCAGCTCCGGCGGCATTGCACTAACCACTAGACTCGCCAGCAGGCTTGCCCTTAGAAATCTCAGCTTCTCCATGGCAGGGATCCCGGCAGTTTCAGGGGGATTGTATCCCCAGGATCAAGCTCTGGGCCAAGATCCGGGACAAAACCGGCTTTGGAACGACTGCTAACTATGAGGTGGCAGCCGGTAGGCCCACCTGTGCCCGGAATTGGCGAGCGGCGGTCAGCGCTCCGAAGGGATCCCCCTTATACAGGCCGTAGTGCATGAGAGAAAAGCGCCGCAGCCCCAGTTGA
Source organism: Thermostichus sp. MS-CIW-38 (assembly GCF_054058415.1). Classification (NCBI taxonomy): domain Bacteria; kingdom Bacillati; phylum Cyanobacteriota; class Cyanophyceae; order Thermostichales; family Thermostichaceae; genus Thermostichus; species Thermostichus sp. MS-CIW-38. The sequence goes on from NZ_JBSSAH010000003.1 coordinate 84,111, forward strand.
GACACTTCCTGCAGCCACTCCGGCTGGCTCATGAGCTGAAAGTCTGTATGGACGGTGTCGGCCCGTCCGCCGCTGGGGTGCTTGTCCTTAATCGATGGCTCGTAGTGGGCCAACATCAGGTTGGAGTGGATGGGGGAAAACAGGCGGCAACAGAGGCGGATCTGCTCCGGGTTACCGGGATCCGGGCCGTTCAACTCTGGATTAAACTCTCCGGGCCGCCGCTGGCGCATCGACTGGAAGGCGATCCCGTCCATTTGGCTCATAGTCTCGGCAAAGGGCTCCACCATGCTGCGGCCTGCCCCCTGGGAAGGGTCGTCAAAGGTGGCAATCCAGCCCCCCCAGCACAGGGCTACTTCGGCTGCCGGCAGCCGCTCCTTGATGGCTTGGCGGGCTGTGAGGACATTGCGCATTAGGGCTTGGTAGTAGAAAGCAGTGTCGGCGTTGTAGGTATCTGCTGGGATCCGCCAATAGGAAAACTCAGTAGCCAAGCTCCAGTAGGTGGGGCGGCCCTGAGGATTGGCTTGGGCAATATAGCCCGCCAGCTCGGCCACGTCCTCCACAAATTGCGGGGAGATGTGATAGTCGCCGCAGGGGCGGTGGGTGTCGTCTTCCCAGGTGATGATGTGGAGGGTATAGCCCCGCTCAAACCACTGCCGCAAAAGCCCGGCCTGGTGCCAGTTGCGCCAAAAGGAGAGATCCCCCTGGCGGTGATCAAAGCTGTTCAGCCAGCCGCTCAGGAAATGGGGATCCCACCCCTGCGCCACTGCCGCCACCTGCGGATCCGACTCGATTTCCCAGAGGAAGCGACCGGGATCCTCGCCAATGCCCACCTGCCAGCGGGCCAGCAGCTCTGACAAGTTCATGCTTCCCGTCTCGGCATTTTCCGGGCTGCGACTCCCCTGCTGACTCAAAAACTCCTGGCCACAGCCGGCAACCCCATAGGCAGCCAGCAGCGCTCCGCCCGCTTGCAGCACCTGTCGCCGCTGCCAGGATCGTCTCCTTTTCATCTCCTCTCCTCCTGCGGTTCCTCTTGGTGTTGGCGAGCCCACAGCCGCACTTGGGGGGAGCTATAAACCTCCCTGAAGCCCGGCAGCCCCTCAAAATTGAGCTCAGGCCAAAATTGCAGGATGCGATCGGCGCTCTGCAAGGGATCCGCCAGCCCCGCTACCAAGAGGTAGTCCACCCTTTCCTGGGGATGCTGAAGGGCCAGGGCAAACTCGTACTGGTGAGGAGTAAGGAAAGAGCGGGGATCCCTTGCCCAAAAGATAGCCTCAAAGTGGATGTCGTCGTCCACCAGCACTTTTTGTCCGGGCAACAGGTGGCGATAGAGATACTGCCCAACCTGGCGCTTTTCCTGCCGCAGCCTCCGCCAGTCTTCTAGGGCTTGCCCAGCAGAGGTTACTTCATACAGGTTTTGGGCAGCTTCCAACTCGCCACTAAGGGGCACTACCCCTGCCACCAGCCGCTCCCAGAGATCCCGCTCCTCGGCCACCAGGGGCATGAAGAAACCCGGCTCTTGGCTCACCCCATAACCGGCAGTGAGGCAGTTCAACCCCAAGAGGGCAGTGATCAACAGGCGCTTAGCCCAGCCGGGGCCGGCTCCGCGACACAAGTAGGCGCCCATCAGCAAAGGCAGCGGCACCCAGAAAAGGCCAAAGCGGCTCAGCTCCCGCAAAAACAGCCCCTGCCCTAGAGAAGCCAGCAGGATGACCAGCGGCATCCCCCAGACCAGAGCCCATACCCAGCGACCCGGGCCTCGGCCCAGCAGGGATCCCAGCCCCAACAGCAGATAGGCAGGGGCCAGCACCGCCAGCCATTTCCCAGCCTCCAGCACCCCCCGCCAGCCACCCGCCTGCTGCAAGTCTTCCCGCAATTGCGGCAGCCGCAGACCGCTGCCCACCTGGTAGGTGAAAGCCCAGGGATCCCCTACCGACAGCCAATTCACATACAGCCAGCTCAGGATCAAGGCTAGGCTGACAAAGCCGGCCACCAACAGCGAGGCCCAGCGAAACCCCCAGACTTCTCGGCGAAAGGCCACCAGCAGCAGCATCCCCGCCCAGGGCAGCAGCCATCCGCTTTCCCAGCGCAGCACCATCAGGGGCCCCAGCGCCAGCCCAACGAGCAGCAGCCTCAGGGTAATAGGCAGCTCATCCCCTGCCGCCACTGACTTCCCCGCTGCTCGTTTCTCGTCAGCCAGGGGAAACAACAAGGCCATGTTTACCCCCAGCAAAAGCGAGGTGGCCGTCCAAGCGGGGCTGCGCAGCAGCATCAAGATCAAAGTCGGCTGCACCACCATCAACAAACCCCACAGCCAGCACCATCCCACCTCCACCGGCAAACGGCGTAACTGCCGCCACACCCAGCCCAGCAGCAAAGAGCCCAAGATGGTCTGCAGCAACAGCGGGGATCGTCCCAGAATGGCCGTAGCCAGCACCAGCAAGGGAGGAAAGGTGGTGCCCACAATGGGCAGGCGCGGATCCGGCCCCAAAACCGCCACGGATCCCTTATAGCCAAGAAACTGCATCTCCAAGCTCACCCAGCTCCAGCCTTCCTTCAAACCCCACAGAAGGCTAGCCAGCAGCAGAAACAGGATCCCGGTAGACCCGAAGAGCCGCAAGAAAGCCCTGAGCCTGTTGAGAAACATGGGTTACTTCAGTAGCTTCAAGAATTTAGAATTAATTGGAGATTAATTGGAGGGTAACTGGTTAAATCGCCAATCGAGCCTCAAGAGCTATTTAGTGTTAATGAGAACATGTCTCAAGTAGGGCGTGGGGATGGGCTGACGTGTCTAGGCACTGGACACAGGGCTAGATTAGCATTCCCTGGCCTGAGAGACTTTATCTACGAGTTTTGGCGTAGGCCAATTCAGCCATATTGTCGATGAGGTGTTCTCGGATTCTGAGAGAGGATGGGGACGACTTTGCAAGGACATGATCTTATGTTGCAGGCTGTGCGGGACGTGAATGATGCAGCAGTTCCAGCGCTTGAGCTGGTACCCTCTCAAGCAGAGACCCGTCCCTGGGGATCCTTCTGGGTTTTGGATGAAGGCCCGATGTACAAGATCAAGCGCATCGAGGTGAAGCCTGGCCATCGGCTCAGCCTGCAGATGCACTACCACCGCAGCGAGCACTGGATCGTGGTCAGGGGCACAGCGAAAGTGACCCGTGGAGAAGAGGTGATGCTGCTGAGCTCCAACGAGTCCACTTACATTCCCCCCTGCACCAAGCACCGCCTGGAAAACCCCGGCACCCTTCCCTTGGTGTTGATCGAGGTGCAAAACGGGGAATATCTCGGGGAGGACGACATTGTGCGCTTTGAGGATGACTACGCCCGCCAGTAAAGGGATCCCCTGGGCATCCGAATCTACGGTTTGTGCGTAAAGACCCCCGAAAGCTTACAGATTTCTGCATGTCGGGCAAACTTGGGTCAGGTGGGCCAAGGGGCTTGCCTGCACTAGACAAGTGAGGGATAAGCAAGAGGGGGTCAAGGTGACGCAGAAGGCAAGGCAGTGGGCTTTGTGGGTTGCCGGTTTGCTTTGGTGTTGCGGGCCAACGGCTGCCCAGGCAGCGGAAGTCATTTCTCTGCAAAGGCTGGGCTACGACCGCTCGGTGCTGCTGCAAGGAGCTAACCCGCGTCTAGATATCGGGATCCCTGCCCCCCTGAACGGTGTTGACCCTGAGGCCAGCTTTGTGCAGTTGCGCCTGGATCCCTCGCCGGTGTTGAAACCTACGTCCACGGTGCGGGTGCTGATCAATGACGAGCTGGCGGGTATCTTCCTGGTGCAAGATCTGCGGCAGGAGCCGGTGGTGCGAGTGCCCATCCCCAGCTTGGCCGCTGGCGAGCGCTTTATCACCTTGTCGGTGCAGCCTTTCCTGAGCATTACCGACGACATCTGTGCCGACTTGAATACCGGCAACCTGCTGCTGACGGTGGGGCGGGATAGTTTCTTTGAGCTGGCGCCCCTCGTTCCTGATGCCACGGTGGCCGGTTTTCTGGGCCGGCTGTATCCTCAGGTTACTTTGGTAGTGCCGGCCAATCCTTCCTCTGAGACGGCGGAAGCAGCTCTGTGGCTGTACAGCCTCCTTTCTCACCTGTTTCCGCAAACGCCCATCCTGTGGAGCAACCGTCCGAAGCAGGGGGCACAGGTGATCTTAGAGCCGGCCAATTTCACCCCCCACTTGCAGCATCAAATTACCCCAGAGGGATCCCGACTGCGAGTGGCCGCCCGCCGGGAAGCTATTCTTGCTCTCTATGAAGAATGGAAGCGGGCGGGGCTGGTCAGCCGCGGCATCCAGGTGACAAGGGTGGCGGATCTGGAGAGAGCGCTCAGGGCCAACCGCCTCAGCCTGCGAGAGCTGGGGATCGTGGATCCCATGTTGCGGGGGTTTGGCAGCCAGTCTTTGGTCTTCAACTTCAGCCTGTCCCAATTAGGGGGACGACCGCGGGATCTGGCGGCGCAACTGGATGTGATCATGAACCCGGTCGATGGCCGAGTGGGGGATCGCCTCACCAGCTACGTGTTCTTGAATGGCGTTCTGTTGCGCACCTACAACCTAACGGGCCGCACCCAGCTCAACGAGACCATCCCCCTCCCCACCCGCCTGCTGCGCCGCTTCAACCAACTGGAGCTGCGCTTTGATTACGGGGCCAGCCCCGGTAATTGCCAGGGATCCCTGACCCCGCTGACTTTGCAAGTGCGTTCCGATAGCTCTGGCCTTCTCTGGAGCGGCTACCAAGCCCCTAGCGGCGAGCTGCAGGAGATCCCGGCGGTGCTGCAGGGATCCGGACGGGTTGGGCTGGGGGATCCCCAACTGCTGCCGGCTGCCGCCTACCTGGTCGGTGCCCTCAGCCGGCTGGCTGCCCGACCCCTGCTGCCCACCCTTGAGGTTTTGCCCAAAGAGGAAGCCAACCTGGAGACGGGGAACTTTGCCTGGCAGGTGATCGTGGCTGGGCCAGATCAGGTGGAGCTTAATAGCCCCATCCGGCTGGGATCCCAGTTTGAAATCATCAATCCCCTCAACCAGCAGGTGGCCTTGGCCGCTCAGCCTCAAGAAAACCTCGGCCTTTTGCAGTACTTTCTCCTGAAAGGTAAGCCGAACCTTTGGCTTTCCTGGTGGGGATCTGACCCGGCTTTGGCAGAGCGCCTCAGCCGCGGCCTTGCCGATCCGCGCACCCGCCTGGCCAACCAGCTACAGGGAAACGTGCTCACCGCCTATGCCGCTGCCCCCGATCTCACCCAAGTGCAAAGCTGGGATCTCACGCCGGCAGGCTATCGAGTGCGCTACCCCGGTCGCTTCAGTTGGCAGCTTTTGTTGTGGCAATACCGCTATTGGTTAGTGCTGCTGCTGGCCCTTTTGCTGGCAGTAGGAGCCTGGAATACCTACCAACGCTTGGCCCGCCGCCCTGAGTCGCCCACCCTTTCCTAGGGGGGTTGGCAGAGGACTTCCGGTTAAACCAGACTTGAGTCAAGCAAGGACTCCGTCCCACTTGCGCGAATAGGGTTTCCAGCCACGCTCCATGCTCCAGTCCCTCAAATCCTCGCTTTTGCGCACGGGCTACCTTACCCGGCAGCAATTGGCTGAGGCTGAGGAGTATCGCGAAGCAGCTAGTTGCTCCTTGCCTAGGGCTCTTTGGAGCTTGCGAGTCATGCACCCGGGCAAGTTTGTCAACTTGTGTCGCCAGATTCTGGACCGGCCTAGGCTGAGAGACTGGCTGCTCAAGCACTCCCTAGATCCAGAGCTGCCTTGGCTGATTGAGCCTATTGATTTGGTGCCGGTGCGCTTTTTGCCCTGTGGCTGGCTCGACCCGCAAACTGTTGTGGTGGCCACAGAAGAGCCGGGCTTCCCCGCCATTTGGCAGTCTGTGAAACACCTGTGCCCGGAAGCAGAAAAACTCTGGGAGATCCCAGCCACTGAAAAGCAGATCCTGACGGTCATCCTTGAGCGCAAGCTGGCCGCCGAGCTGCTGGGCAGCCGTCTTACCTTAGAGCAGTGGCAGCAGGCTTTGGAGATCCGCCGCCGCACCGGCTCCAGCCTGGGGCAGGTGCTGACCCGGCTGAGCTACCTCTCCACCCCCGAGTATCTCAGCATCCTAGCCCATTTGCTGGGCTACCCCGCTGTCTCAGAACTAATGGGGACAGGGCTGCTCCACCGCGACGAGAGCCTGAGCCGGCAGTTTGATCCCGAGGTGATGATGCGCCACCTCTTCTACCCCTTGAGCTGGACGGATGAGCACACCCTTACAGTGATGGTCAATGACCCCCTGGACTGGGCGGTGGATGAGCTGCTCTACAGCTGGCGGCCAGGCTTGCGGATTGAAAAGGTGCTGGGCACCGAGCAGGATATCACGCAACTGCTCAGCCAAGACCAGGGATCCCGCTTCAGCCAAGAGGCGGTGTACAAGCTCATGGCCCGCCTGCCGGAGGAATCGGCCTCGCGGGTGTTTACTCCTTCTCAGATTGCAGTGGGCTACGGCCTGCTGCTGCTATTTCTATTGGGGTTGGCCACTGCTCCCTGGACGACTCTGACCATTTTGGTGCTGCTGATCAATCTTTTTTACGTCGCTTCGATCCTGTTCAAACTGCTGCTCAGCCTAGTGGGATCCGCCGATCGCTTCCACCAGATTACCGATGAGGAAGTAGCCGCTTTGGATGATCGCGACTTGCCTATCTATACCATCCTGGTGCCGGTCTACAAAGAACCGGAAGTAATGCCGATTTTGATCAAGTCTCTCTCCAAGCTGGATTACCCCCATGAGCGCTTAGATGTGCTCATCTTGCTAGAAGAAAACGACCGCGCCACCATTGAGGCGGCCCGGGCTGCCAAGCCCCCCCGCTACGTGCGCCTGCTCATCGTGCCAGATAGCAAGCCCAAGACCAAACCCAAAGCCTGCAACTACGGCCTGGCCTTTGCCCGTGGCGAATACCTCACCATCTACGACGCTGAAGACATTCCGGATCCAGACCAACTCAAAAAAGCAGTCATTGCCTTCCGAAAAGGGGATCCCAGCTTGGTCTGCGTCCAGGCCGCCCTCAACTATTTCAACCGCAACGAGAACTTCCTCACCCGCATGTTTACCTTGGAGTATTCCTATTGGTTCGACTATCTGCTGCCGGGTTTGGAAACTCTCAGAATGCCCATCCCCCTGGGTGGCACCAGCAACCACTTTCGCACTGACCGCCTGCGGGAGCTGCAGGGATGGGATCCCTTTAACGTCACCGAAGACGCAGATCTAGGCATCCGCGCCAGCCAGCACGGCTATACGGTGGGGGTGATCAACTCCACCACTTATGAAGAGGCCAACTGCGCTGTTAAAAACTGGATCCGGCAGCGCTCCCGCTGGATCAAGGGCTACATGCAAACTTGGCTGGTGCACAACCGCAACCCCCTGCGCTCGTTGCGCAAGCTGGGCCTGAAGAACTGGCTGTCTTACCAGTTTTTTATTGGCGGCAGCTTCTTTACCTTTCTCACCAGCCCCATCATGTGGCTGCTGTTTATTTACTGGCTGCTCACCCGCGCCCATTGGCTGCAAAACCTATTTCCCAGTTGGCTGGTTTATCTGGGCTTGTTTAACCTCCTGGTGGGCAATGCCATTGGGATTTACCTCAACTTGGTGGCCGTTTTCCGGCGAGGGTACTACGATCTGGCCTTCTATGCCCTGCTCAACCCCATCTACTGGCAACTGCACTCTATGGCAGCTTACATGGCCCTGTGGCAGCTCTTTACCAAGCCCTTCTACTGGGAAAAGACCATCCACGGCCTGAGCAAGTTTACCCACGCCAAAGTCCAGGAAGCTGCTCACAAAGCAGCCTAGGCTACGGACTGAGTTCCTAAGCAGTAGCAGCGAAGTGAGGACAGCCAGCACCCTTCTAGAAGCTGTAGTCCGAGTCTACGATCACAGCACAACCACTGGGGTGGAGACAGCTAGCCATGATCACCTTGACAGAAAAGTTGCCCTCGTAGGGCGCCTGCACGATGGGGAAATCGTCCAACAGTTCGTCTGCAGCCACCACCTGACCGCTGGCATCGTAAAGCACCAGATCCACATCGAAGCAATCCTGGTCGCACTGCGCCCAGATGTTTTCACCTCGGTAGAAATAGCCTGTAACTACGGTCGATTGTCCATTAAGAAGCCACAAACTACGGCTCTGAGCCCAGGCGGCAGCGCCCCCGATAACTGTGGCCGCTCCTATTAAGCTTGCCACCAACCAGCCCCGCACCGAAGCCATAAGACTGCCCTCCTACTGAAAAACGGAGATAGATTTTCTACAGGGATCCACCTCAACGCCCACACTCTAGCACCCGGATCCGTCTTTCCCGAATGATCCAGATCACGTTAAGGATCCCACGTTAAAAATCGCGAAAAAGGGATACAAAAAAGGGATCCCAACCGAAGCAGGGATCCCTTAATTCTGATTGACAATCCGGCGCAGCTGGCTCATCGGTTGAGCCGACTTCTTTATTGTGGTTTTATTGTGGCAAGCTCAGTTCCCCGCGTCGCCCCAAGGGATCCGTCAAGACATTGCCGGCGGGGCCTTTGATTTGAATGGTGCAGCGGCTGCCGGACACTTCAATAACGTTGTAGTTGGGCACCGCCAGCTCCAAAAAGCGCAGGTTGCCTGTGGTTACCCCTGGGATCCCGCTCACTTGCGGATTGGTCGGGTTCACCGGTGCCAAAAAGCCGTTCACAATTAGGAAAGGGAGGCTCGTTGGCACAACTGATGTGTAAGAAGCGAATGGGTCGTCCATCCCCAGGAGCTGGCAGGGTGCGAAACTGGCCTACAGGGCTGGTAAACCCCTCGCTGACAAACCGGTAGAAGTAGCGCTGCGCTGGCCTCAAGCCGGTGACGACGGCACGAGCAATGTAGTCGCCTGGCTCAGTGCGGTAGTTGCGGCCCGCCACACGGCGAGCAGTAAGCGAAACTTGTTGCGAAATGGGGTTGAACTCGGAATTCTCAGCCACCTGCAACGTCACCGCAACCGTGTCTGTTGCACTGGCCGGGATCACCCGCGTGGAAAGCACCGCCCCTTCCGAGGTGGGATCCCCGGCAAATACCCCTTGAGGGAACCCGGGCTCTCCCAGGGGGGGAATGGAGGAACTGGAGGTGCCCCCACAGGCAGCCAGGGCAGCTGCCCCACCTCCAAACATCAGCAACTGCAGGAAAAAGCGACGGGAACTCAGGGAACTCATAGGGCCCACCTCAGGGACGCAGGCAAATGTAAAGGGATCCGCAACAAAGGCCAATCGCCTTTTTAGTCAAGCACTTTTGCCCCCAAGCTGAGGTTGTGGGCAGGTGAAGGCTGGGTTAGGGTTGGTTTAACGGCTCTGACCCCTGCGCCCAGGTTCCCCACGGCCTTTTCACAGAGCTTGCTGAGAAGGCTAAAATTTCATTACAGTTTTTCCTGCTTTTGCCCCATTTTTGCGGTTTTGCGTTCCTTAGACTTCTTTTGACCCTGCCGAAGGAGGGATCGTTGTGGCTACAGAGACCCTGGTCAAGCCTTCTGTAACCCCAAAGCACATGCCCATGTACCGGGTGTTGCTGCACAACGACGATGTCAACACCATGGAGTACGTGGTGCAGGTGCTGGTGAAGGTGATCCCGGCGATGATGCCGCCGCAAGCCACTGAGATCATGCTAGAGGCCCACAACAACGGTGTTGCTGTGGTGATCGTGGTGCCGCGGGAGCACGCGGAGTTTTACTGCGAACAGTTGCGTCAGCACGGCCTCACCAGCTCCATTGAGCCGGAACGCTAAGCAGGAGCGGTTGGGGTGGGCCTGCTGATTGCAAAACTCAAGGCTTTGCCCTTGCCGCTGCGGCTGTTGCTGTTTTTGGGGATCCCCCTCCTAGCCTGGCTGCCGTTGCTCGGGCTGGGGAGTTGGCTTCTTCCTGAACGACGGGAGTACCTGTGGCTGCTCCTGTATGCCCTGCTGCTAGCCTGGCTATGGGTGTGGGGATCCGGGTTTGCCGCCTATGGACTGGATGGCAGTTGGCCTTGCCGAGGCGGGATCCTGTGGGGCCTGGGGATCGGGGTCGGGGGGCTTTTCTTGCTTTTGGGCCTGGAGGGATCCCTGGGTTGGCTGAGTTGGAGGGCGGTAGGAGGGGGATCCCTGCTGGTCTATGGGTTGCTGGGGTTGCTTTTGGGCTTGGGGGTGGCGCTGGCGGAGGAGCTGTTTTTTCGCGGCTGGCTGCTGCAGGAGATGCTGCTGGACTACGGTTGCAGCACTGCGGTGTGGGGATCCAGCTTCCTGTTTGCTATGGCCCATTTCCTGAAGCCTTTGCCTGAGATTCTCGCCACCTGGCCGCAATTTCCCGGACTGTGGCTGATGGGGCTGCTGCTGGTGCAGGCGAGGGTCTGGAACCAAAACAAGCTGGGCCTTAGCCTAGGGCTGCACGCGGGTTGGGTATGGGGCATGGCCTGGGTCAACAACTTGGCCTGGATAGACTACACCGGCAGGGCGCCAGCGTGGCTAACGGGGATTGGTGGCAACCCCTTGGCGGGCCTGATGGGCTTGCTGTTCCTGGGAGGGACTTTCGCATTTCTCAACGGCCTGGCTCAAGCTGGCTGGCTACCGGCAGACCTGGAAAAGCGTTGATTGAGCTGATCGATAAAGAATAACCTACTCTCCCCAAGGCCCTTCCTCGTAGTAGGCGGTCACCTGCTCCTTGGGCGGCTGGGTAAGCAAGCTTACGCCAATTAACACCCCACTGCCGATCACCACTGCCGGGATTACGGGTAACCAGCCTCCTGTCCAAGCCCGCGGCAACAGGCCCGCTAGCCACCCTAGGGTAAGGCCGCTGGAGACGAGGGCCCCGGCTACTGCCCCGGCGCGGGTAGCCCGCTTCCAGTACAGGCCGGCAATTAAGACAGGGAACAGCATGGCGTTGCCCTGAAAGCTCCAGGTGGCAATCTCCACAATCAGCCCCGGCGGGTTAAGAGCAATCACAAAGGAAGCTAGGCCGATCCCCAGCACCACCCAGCGGCCTAGCAACTCTTCTTGGTGGGGGGAAAGCTGGCGCCTGAAGAAGGTAACCACCAGATCCCGCGTCACTAGGGAGCTGGCGGTGAGAAGCTGGGAGTCAGCTGTAGACATGAGAGCAGCCAGGGCCGCCGTAATCACCACCGCTGCTACGCCGCTGGGCAGGGTTTGCAACATCAGGGGCATAATCTGATCCGTTTTCTCCAGGCTGGGAAAAGCCAGGCGGCCCCAAACCCCAAGAAGAGCTGCTGGGAAAAAGACCAGCAGAATCAGCAGCGGCCAGACTACCATCAGGGTCTGGAAGGGCCGGGCACTTTTGGCCATGTAGAAGCGCTGGAAAAATTGCGGGAAAAGGGGCGTGGCCATGAAAAACAGCAACTGGTTGCCAAATAGCCCCTGCCAGCTCCAGCGCCCATTGGGGCCGGGCAAGCTCAGCCAGGGATCCAACTGCCCGGCAGCCTCCTGGCCCACCCCCAAGGCTAGGGCAACAAAGGCCACCCCCATCCCCAAAATCAGGATGATCCCCTGCACCACGTCCGTCCAGACCACCGCCTGGGATCCGCCAAAGAGCACATACCCCAAGATCACCAGCGCCACCACCACCGCCAAGGGCCAGTAGGGGATCCCCTCCCCCAACACCGCCGCCAGGGTGCGGGCTCCGCCAATGATCTGGATGCTGATGTAGGGGGCTGTAAACACCAAAGCGCTCAGGCAATACAACAACGCCAACAGGGGGCTTTGAAAACGATGGCCGAAGAACTCCGAAGGGGTGATGAAGCCAAAGTGTTGGGCTGCTAGCCATACCCGGTAGCCCACCCACAAAAACAGCCCCGAAATGAGGGCGGTGGTCACTCCCACCCCCAGGAAGATCCCTAGGCCGTGGGTATAGGCATCTGCCGGCACCCCAATGAAGGTAAAGGCGCTGAGCAAGGTGGCCAGCGTCGTCAAAGTTAGAGCCAGGGATCCCAACCCCCGCCCTGCCAAAAAATAGCTCACCGGATCCCGGCCGCTGTGGCGATAGCTCCAGAAGCCAATGGCCGCCAGCAGCAGCAAGTATGCCCCCACCACACCCAGACTCAAAACCGTGTTACTCATCTCCGCCTCTCGGCCAGCAAACGCGCACAATGTAGAAGTTAAGAGGTACCAACAGCAGGACAGCCAATCCCGCCAGCCAATGCCAGGCCGGGATCCCCAAAAACTGGGGCTGGGCCGAGCGGGATCCCACCCAGGTCAACAGCCACAGCAGGGGATAGGCCCCCCACACCCAAGCTTGGCGCATCCGCCCAAACCGCAGCTGCCTTGATCCTTGAAGGTTACCGGCGGGATCCAACCCTGACATCTACCCATCTCCTGCTTTTTTGCCAAGCGTTCCTTTTGCCAATCATTTAAGTAAGATACGGCCACTACTGCGCAGAGCTAAATTGTCTTTTCCCCTTTCCCCTTCAGATCCTGTTGGCAAGAGGGAGCCTTCCCGTGGGCCAGGCCATGAAGAACGGGAGCGGCCCTACTGGCTAGCTTGGGCCCGCATCAAAGGGATTGGCCCCCACCGGCTCAAGCGGCTGGCGGAGTTTTTTGGATCCCTGGAGCGGGCTTGGCAAGCGGATGCCCCGGCCCTGCGGCAGGTGGAAGGCATTGGCCCCACCCTGGCCCAGGCTATTGTCTCTGCCCGTCCTGGCCTTGATCCCGAGCAGATCCTGGAGGAAACCCTCAAAGCGGGGATCCCCTTTCTCACGCCTGCAGATCCGGACTATCCGCCGCTGCTGTGGGAGGTGCCAGATCCCCCGCCCATTCTCTATGTCCTAGGAGAATGTCCCAATTGGCAACAGCCGGCTATTGCCATCGTCGGCACCCGCGCCCCTACGGCCTACGGTCGACAGTGGACCCAGAAAGTCAGCGCTGCCCTGGCGGAAGCTGGCTGTGTGGTGGTCTCGGGGCTGGCAACGGGGATCGACGGCATTGCCCACCAGGCCTGTCTGGATGCCGGCGGCAAGACGGTGGCCGTGGTGGGAACGGGGGTGGACAAAGTTTACCCAGCTCACCATCAAGCTCTCTACCGGCGCATCCTGGCCCAAGGGGCCATCCTCAGCGAATATCCCCCCGGCACGCCACCGGCCAAGGAGCATTTTCCCCAGCGCAACCGCATCATTGCCGGCCTCTGCCGCGCCACTTTGGTGATGGAGGCTCCGGAAACCTCGGGAGCGCTAATTACTGCTCACCTGGCCAACCACTACGGTCGGGAAGTGTATGCCCTGCCGGGGAACATCGACACGGCGGCGGCCCGTGGCTGCCTGCAGCTCATCCGCAGTGGCGCGGGCATGATCCTGGGGATCGAGGAGCTGTTGAAAGACTTGGGCCTCCTCCAGGGATCCCCTGTGCTAAAGCAGCCCTCATCCACTGGCCCCAGCGATCCCCAACAGCAACTGCTCTGGCAGCTGCTAGGGGAGGGCATCCTCAGCCTCGATGCCCTGGCCCAGGCTAGCCAGATGGATATTGCCACCCTTTCCAGTACCCTGCTGCTTATGGAATTGGAAGGCTGGCTGGTACAACTGCCGGGGATGCGCTACCAGCGGGCTCGCTGAGGCTGGATCCCTGCACTGCTTCTCCGATAGGAGCACGGCAAGCGGGATCCTCGTGGCGGGGGTTGTTCACATAGGTGCTGACCGGATAAGCCGCCATGGCTTCTGCTGGGTAGGGGCGGAGCAAGGGCAACAGCAGCTTGGGATCCTGCACCTGGGGATCCAGCCAGAGGTCGTAGTCGTTTTCCGTCAAAATCACGGGCATCCGCTCGTGAAAAAGCTGCATCAGACGGTTGGCGGCAGTGTTGAGGATGGCACAGGTTTCCACCTGATACATTCACGCTGAACTCTCCTGAACATGGTTCAGGAAAGAAGCGATCGCATCCTGCCTATCTCTGAGCAGGAAGGCGGTATCCCGCAAAGCCCTGAGGAATACCCCCCGAGCGCTTTCCCCCTTCACTTCCCGGCAACCGTTGCGGTGGACTCAAGGATCAGGGGGAAACTTGGTCTACTATATCCCTCTCAATGACTTTTGCCAAACCGCCTAAAGCTCAGTAAATTCAGCAAAGTTCAGGGTTTTGGGGGTTAGAGGCATGCTCCACCCCCTCTGGACTGCGCCAGCGTTCCCAAATGCCGGCAAAGGCAAATACCGGTCGATCCAGCAGGTGAAACCAGTAGGGTTGTCTGCCCTTCTTGGCCGTACCTGAGTCGGCCCACTCGTAGAAACCATCGGCCGGGATCAAGCAGCGACGACGGCGGAAAGCTTCGCGGAAAGAAGGCTTCTCAGCTACTGTCTCAGCTCGGGCATTGATCCAGCCGGCCTGAGGAGCTCGGCTCCAAGCGGGGATCAAGCCCCAGCGAAAATGGGTTGCCTCGCGCTGAAGGGATCCCGCCACCACCGCCAGCACCGGCTGAGAAGGAGCGATGTTATACCGGGGGACAGCTGCCCTTTCTTGGGCTGCCGCCGGCAAGCCGAAATGCTGCATCAGCACTTCTGGGGCCACTGCCAGGCTAAACCGTCCACACATGTTTGTCCCCCAGTCGCTCACCCCAAATGGCCTGCCGACAGGATCCCCTAAACCTTGGTGGAAATGCCCAGCAGTTGCAAGATCCCGCGCAGGGGAATCTCCACCCACTCGGGGCGGTGGTTCAACTCATAGCCCAGCTCGTAAATGGCTTTTTCCAGCAGATAGGCGTCCAACAACACCTCTATCTCTTGCAGGCTGCGGGGCAAAAAAGCCGCTTGGGAAGCCACCTGCAGATATTCGGCCAAAAAGCCCGCGCAGACCCAGCGGTGCCAAAACTGGGCCCACCGCATCATGTCGGGGCAGTGGTCGGCGCAGACCAAGCCGCTCTCCAGTTGCTGGCGCAAAGCTGTGTGGACAGCATAGTGGAAGGATCGCAGCATCCCCGCCACATCCCGTAAGGGGCAACGCTTGAGACGCCGTTCGCCCAAAGAGCGGGCCGGCTCCCCTTCAAAGTCGATGATGACAAAGTCTTTGCCGGTAAACAGCACCTGGCCCAGGTGATAATCCCCGTGGCAGCGGGTACGCAGGGCGGTGATCTTCCGCTCCAGGATCAGGCGGAAGCGGCTCATGATTTCCCCTTCTTGGTCGCAAACAGCCCGAGCCAAGTTGGCCTCTGCTTCCGGCAGCTTGGGGAGCTGCTTATAAGGACTCCGTCCCGCTGACGCGAACAGCAGCGGAAACACCTGCCCCACCAAGTTGCGCATGGACTGGTAAACGGAGCGCTGGTACAGGCTGGAGAAAGGCTCTGGGGCAAAGTCTTTGTTCTCCGTAAAGGACTCCGTCCCGCTGACGCGAGCGGCAGCCAGGGCGATGTGCAGCTCGGCGGTGCGCTTGGCCAAGATCCGCACCGATTCTAGGTAGCTGCCGATGGTGGCGTAGGCCAGCTCCGGCAAGGGCTGTTGGGAAAGCTCCAAGAAGGATCCCTGCGGCACGGGCACGGGATCCACCTCTTGGTAGTGAACCAGCACCGCCTCAAAAAATTGCCCCAGGCTGTCCAGGGTGTAGTGCCAGGCATCTCCCTCGTTGGGGATGTACTCCTGCAAAATGGCCAGGGTAATGGGCTGATCGGCGGGATCAAACCCACGGGCCCCGCGACGACGGCGATACTCCAGGGATCCCAGCAGCCGCGGCACGCGCACCTGGGGATGGTGCTCCAGCAGGTAGCGGCCTATCTCCAGCTCTGGGTTTACCCCCTCGGCCACCCGGTGGTAGAGCTTGAGGAGGTAGTGGTTGCCATAGACAACGGAGGTGTAGCTCTGCTCCGCCTTGAGGAGGCGGGGTTCCAGGTCATGCTCAAGGGCAGCAAAGCTAGTGGCCCAGAGCTCTCCCTGACGGTGACGCAGGCGGCCCTGCTGGGCAATTAGCTGCAGCAGCCGCAGCAAGAAGCTTTTGTCAGCCAGAGCGTTGAAAATTACTCCCGCCGGCCCTCCGACCACTTGCACAGGGAGGATGACCGCCTGGGGCATCTCTAGGCGCAGGTGTACGGCTGCTTCTTGGGTGGCATAGCCCACAAGGAGAGAGTAGAGCTGCGTATCGCCCTCGATAAACTCGGCCTGGAGAAGCAAGATCTGGCTGCCCAGCAAGGACTCCTCTTCTCGGCGGCAGGGGATAGCCTGCAGGATATGGATCGCCTGGAGCTGGCGGTTTTGGGAGCCAAACCAACGACAGCGGTAGAGGTAGTCCGCCAAGACTGCCTCCAGCTGCTTTTGGCTTTCCCCTTGCAAGAGACTGTCCCAACTACCACTTTGAACAACCAGAGGACTACCACTTTGAACAACCAGAGGGACCAGGCGTTCCTGCTCCTCCGCTTTGCTGGGGCTGAGGTGGATGGTCTCCGTTTTGGGCTCAAGGGAAAACCAGTAAAAGGAATGGGGGCCTAGCGTTAGGAAATAGGGCAGTCGCCCAATAGGGGGAAACTCGGTGTGGCCAAAGATCTCCACCGGGATCAATCCTTCCCACGGCGATAGATCCAGCCCCACCCACTGGGCGTAGCGGGAGAGATTGGCCACCACCAAGATGCGCTCGCCGCGGTAGGCTCGCACAAAGGCAAGCACCTTGCGGTTTTCTGGGTGGAGCAGCTCAAAGGAGCCGCGGCCAAAAGCTTGGAATCGCTTGCGCACGGCGATGAGCCGCTTCATGGTCCACCACAGGGAATGGGGGTTGTTTCGCTGCGCCTCCACATTGACAGCTTCGTAGTGGTACTCGGCGTCGATGACGATGGGCAGGTAGAGCTTCTGAGGGTTGGCCCGCGAAAAGCCGGCGTTGCGGTCGGCGCTCCACTGCATGGGGGTGCGCACGCTATTGCGATCCCCCAGGTAGATGTTGTCCCCCATGCCGATCTCGTCCCCGTAGTAGATGACCGGCGTGCCGGGCAGAGAAAACAGCAGGCTGTTCATCAGCTCGATGCGGCGGCGGCTGTTGCCCAGCAGGGGGGCCAAGCGGCGGCGGATCCCCAGGTTCACCCGCGCGTTGGGATCCTTGGCGTACACCTGGTACATGTAGTCCCGCTCCTCGTCAGTGACCATCTCCAGGGTGAGCTCGTCGTGGTTGCGCAGGAAGAGGGCCCACTGGCAGGTTTCAGGAATGGGAGGGGTTTGTTGCAGGATGTCAATGATGGGGAAGCGATCCTCCATCTGGATGGCCATAAACAGCCGTGGCATGAGGGGAAAGTGGAACTCCATGTGGCACTCGTCCCCATCGCCGAAGTAGGCCACAGCATCTTCTGGCCACTGGTTGGCCTCCGCCAGCAGCATGCGGCCAGGATACCTTTGGTCAATGTGTCGGCGCAGAGCCTTGAGAAAGGCATGGGTCTCCGGTAGGCTCTCGCAGGTGGTGCCCTCCCGCTCGTAGAGATAAGGCACCGCGTCCAGCCGCATGCCATCTACCCCCAAGCTCAGCCAAAAGTCCACCACCTCGAACATGGCTTTTTGTACGGCGGGGTTGTCGTAGTTGAGATCTGGCTGGTGGGAGTAAAAGCGGTGCCAGTAGTAGGCCTTGGCCGCTGAATCCCAGGTCCAGTTGGAGGCTTCAAAGTCTTGAAAGATAATGCGGGCCTCTTTGTACTTTTCGGGGGTATCGCTCCAAACGTAAAAGTCCCGCTCGGGGGTGCCGGGGGCAGCTCGTCTGGCCCGCTGAAACCAGGGGTGCTGATCCGAAGTGTGGTTGAGGATGAGCTCAATGATGACGCGGATCCCCCGCTTATGGGCAGCCTCCAGAAAGATCTTGAAGTCCTCTAGGGTGCCCAAGTCAGGGTGAACACTGGTAAAGTCAGAAACGTCGTAGCCGTCATCTTTTAAAGGCGAGGGGAAAAACGGCAGCAGCCAGACGGCTGTAATCCCCAGTTCTTGCAAGTAGTCCAGCTTTTCGGTCAGGCCCTGGAAGTCGCCCACGCCATCGCCGTCGCTGTCGAAAAAGGCCCGTGCCGGCAGCTCGTAGATGATTGCATCTTTGTACCAAAGGGGGTCGTGGGTGAGGGGGGAGATGAGGCTGCGCAGAGGGGCTCGGATCATCATGTCGGTCATGTCGGCAACAGAGACAGGATTGGGACACCTTGGCAACCCTAGCCGTTGAATGGGGATCCCCTCAATAGGCTACAGCCTTCTCTTGGGTGCCAGGGATCCCCGGCGTCGGTTCAGGCAATGCCACTCCGCTTCTGGGCTTCCTTGCGGGAGACGGCCACGTGGCGCAGGCCGGCCCGGAGCAGCTCCTGCTCGATCAAGGCAAAAAACCGCTGCCGATCCCCGCTTCTCACCACCGCCAAATGATGGGCTTCCGCCAAGGCGATGGGGTAGCCAAAGCCCTTGTGCACTTGGCTCAGCACCCCTGCCAGAGCCCGCTGCAGCAACTCCGCATCCTGGACCACCCAAGCGGGAAACTCCAGGCGAGCAATTTCGGCTTGGCCCAGGGATCCCTCGCCAACATTGAGGTAACAACAGTGGACGTGGTGTTCCCCGAAGGCGTCCAACACGCTGGCGCCGCTGCGCCAAAGGGGGCTGCGCTCTCCCGGCTGCAGCAGGGATCCCCAAAAGACGCGGTCTGCCAGGGGGGCGAAGGGATGGCAGGGAGGAGACTTCTCGCCGGGACAGTAGCGGTAGCAGTCACAGCCCAGGTACGGGCACAGCCCCAAGCGCAGGTAGTTGAGGGTTTCGCTGCTGCGGGAGGCGCTGATGTAGCCCACGAGAGGAATGCGGGCCGCCCGCAACTGCTCCAAGGTCGCCAGAATGGGATCCAACCAGGGGCGCCGGGCCGACTGGGGCAGAGGCTCCAGTCCCCAAGGGATTAGGGATCCATCCAGGAGCGCCAGCGTGGTGCGGCGACGGGGCACCGACAGGGCCAAACGAGCCAGCTCCTCCAGTTCCGCTTGGGAGCGTCGTAAGGCCAGTATCTCTTCCAGCCCCAACGAGGACTCCGTGCCGCTGGTAGGATTGCGTTCACCTGGAGCGCGCTGCGGGCGAGAGTCTCGCCGGTTAAGGGGGGCCCTCGGCAACCCTTCTGCCCGCGGTTCCGAGAGAGGGGAGTCTGAGCGGTTTTGCTGGGCAAGGGGCCCATCTCCATACAGCAGCAGGGGCTGGCTGTCCAGGAGCGGCCACTCCTGGGTGCCGTAGTGGAGAACCACGCGCCCAACATTGATCAGCGAGCAGTAGGCAATCTCGTGGTGACTGGGCAAAATCTGGGATCCATCCGTGGCCACCACCGTGTGTCGCCCCTGCAGAGGCTCGACCTTGGGCAGGGATCCCCAGGCTTCCGGCGGCTCGGCGGGGCTGGCGCAAACAAACGACAGATGGGATCCCCACTCCACCCAGCGGGACTGCCAAACCTGCGGCTCCTGCTGCCAGCGCTCGAAAACTTGCCAGGCTTGGCGGAGGCGTTCTTGGCTGGCTTTCGACTCCTGTTGCAGGTGCCGGGTGAACGCAGGAATTTGCCCGCTCAGCTTAACCAGATCCAACATGATGGCCGCATCAGCCCTGCATGGCAATACGGCTGCCAGAAGCGGAAGAAGCCACATCTTGTCCTTCTGAGGAGTTGAGCAGCTCTTCCAGCGGAAACTCCCCGTAGACCTCGCTGCTGTTGTTGGGACTCTCCTGCAGGCGAACCCGATGCAACTGCACCCCCAGCTCCCGCAGGGGCAGAGTCAGCAGCCGCTGGATGTAGAGGGCAATGTTTTCGGCGGTGGGCACCACCTGGGCAAAGTAGGGAATGTCTTTGTTCAAAAAGGTGTGATCCAGCGGCTTCACCACCTGCTCCTCGATCAGCCGCTGCAGGGCCGCCAAGTCCACGATCATCCCCGTGCGCGGGTCGATGGATCCCTTGACGGTGATCTCCAGGCCGTAGTTGTGGCCGTGGCCGTGGGGACGGGCACAGAGGCCGTAGATGGCGCTGTTTTCTTCAAAACTCAGGTGATCCAGAGCCAAGCGGTGGGCGGCGCTGAAATGGGTGGCAACAGTCAAGTAGGCTTGCATGGCTTCTCCTCGGTATTCGGCCCAAAGCTCAGGATCTTCGTACAGACGGACGCTGGTTAGGGGCAAGGCATCGGCCAGGCGTTGCCAAATCACGTAAGCGATAAACTCGGTAGTGGGCAAGGTTTGGGCAAACTCCGGCCAAGCTTGATTTAGATAAGCAAAGTTGAGATCTTGAATCACCCGCTGCCGGATCACCTGCTTCACCTCCGAGAGGTTGAGCACCATCCCATAGTCATCCACCTCACCACTCATGCCCACCTCCAGCACATAGTTGTGGCCATGGCCGGGAAAACGGGCATTGGGGCCAAAGCGGGCTAAGTTCTCGGCTTCTGAGAGTTCGGGCAACCAGTACCGATGGCTGGCGGCAAATTGCGCACGGCGGTAGATTGTACAGATTCTGGACATGAGTGGAGAGGAGAGCATCTGCCGGGGGATCCACCCTTTAGCTTGACACACTCCCCGGCCCAGAGGGTGGAAATTCTCAGCGGCCCTCAGCCTACCCTCCCAGTGGTCTTGCCGTCATCTCTGTCCTGCGCCAGGTCAGGCACTTGCCCTGCCGACCGGGTCGGCCTGTGCATACCCTCATTTCCCAGAAAGCATTTCGAGCAAGGTTTTGGCGGCATTGTGTCCTGAGAGCCAAGCCCCCTCTACGCGCCCTCCGGCGCACCAATCGCCGGCACAAACCAAAGGCAATCCCTCAGCAGCGGAAACCGGCACACGGGTGCTTAAGCTGGCCAATCCCGTGGTTTCCAAAGGCAAAGCGTAGCGCCAACGGTGCACCTGCATCCATTGTGGCGAAGCCAACCAGGGATCCAGCCGTTGGGCTGCGTGGGCCAGCAATTCTCGACCGGCCTTTTCCAGCTCAGAGGGGCCGGCCTCCAAGTACAGAGATGACCACTCCGCCCCCCCATGCAAGACCACCACAGGCGGGAGCGGCTGCAGGCGCTTGCTGCTGTCCAGTCCCAGCCAGGCCAACATCGGATCCTCCAAGCACTTGATCCCCTTCCAAGGCGGCGTATGCTCAGAGTAGCCCGCCAAAACCGCAAGGCAGGGTTGATACTGGGCGGATTCCAGCAGAGGCAACAGGTTTTCAGCCAAAGGGATCCCTTCCCGGAGCAGGGGCAGCAACTGGGGGGCCGGAATTGTCGCCACCAGGGCAGCAGCCTCGTAGCATTGGCCGTTCTCCGCCCTCAATTGCCAGCTTGTTGCCAAAGGTTTGAGGCTGACCACACGAGTTTGGGTGTGTACCGACAGCGGGGCAGCCAAGTGTTTGGCCAGCATTGTCATGCCCTGGGGGCAAGCGTAGCGTGGTTTCTCGTCGTTGGGATCCTCTGGGCGCAGCCCTTCTCGATCCAGCACATGCAGCGAGCGCGTCCATTCCGCCAGCAGCCCCAGGCCCAGCAGCTCCTTCACCCAGCGATAAAAGCCATCCGAGTCGGCGGTCAGGTATTGAGCCCCATGATCCACTGGCACCGTTTGTCCAGCATGTTCAACTCGACGGGTGGCCATGCGCCCGCCCAAGCCTGCCGATTTTTCCAGCACCAGAACCCGCAGCCCCGCCCGCAGCAGTTGCCTTGCACACACCAAGCCGGCCACTCCGGCCCCGATGACAATCACATCGGCGGATGTTGAGCGGGCTCCCTCGGAAGGGGTTACCGCTGCCTGGGTCTCCTCACCTAGCATACTGAGCCTGCCAGCTGTGACCGGATCCGCACGTTCAGCTCCCGCCTTTGCCGAAGGGGTTGTTGCCCTTCTCTCCGAAGAGCTTGGCTTCTCCCTTGATGGCAGCCTTGATGATGTTGTAGGCAGCCCAGGCAACCACCAAAACAATGGGCGACAGAACGATCAGCGGACGAAGATCAATGTCCATGGTTTTCATCCCCCCCTAACATAGATTGATTTACCGACTGCTTGGAACAAGAGCCTCCAGGGTTGGCCACCGCCAGAATCCCGATGGGGTGAAACCGTTTTCGACTCTGGATCCCGCATAAGCTGAGGTGCAACTCTGGAAAGATGGCTAAGTCCAGAATAAACCTAAATGGGGATCCCTACCGGACAGACTTTGCCCCATCTGGACTGCTGAGGCGGGAGCCAACAGGCCCACACTGAGAATTGCACCCCCCATCTGGCCCAGACCGAAGAAAACTGTCCCCAATCCCAGAGCCAAGGCCAACAGTCTCCGTGGCCAGTTCATGCCTAGAGTACTCCCTTCGAACTAGGGATCCCTTCTTGTCGGCGGGGATCCCGTTCTACAGCCATGCGCAGGGCACGGGCAAACGCCTTAAAACTGGCCTCGACAATGTGGTGGGCGTTGAGACCGGCAGCTTGGCGAATGTGCAAGGTAAGCTGGGCGTGGTTGACCACCGCCTGATAAAACTCCCGCACCAACTGGGTTTCGTAGCGGCCAATGCGCTCTGTGGGCAGCTCCAGGCCATAGCTGAGGTGAGGGCGACCCGAAAAATCCAGCACCACCTGCACTAGGGCTTCATCCAAAGGCGCCCAAAAATGGCCGAAGCGATGAATGCCCCGCCGATCCTGCAAAGCCTGCGCCAGAGCCTGTCCCAGCGTGATGCCCACATCTTCGTTGGTGTGGTGATCGTCGATGTGCAGATCCCCTATGGCCTTGATCTGCAAATCGATCAACCCGTGGGTGCTGAGCTGGGCCAGCATGTGATCCAAAAAGGGGATCCCAGTATCGATCTCATGGCGCCCGCTGCCATCCAGGTTCAGATGAATTTGGACATCCGTTTCTCCAGTGCGACGGTGAACAGAGGCCGTTCTGGGCTGGAGCAGGCGCGAGGAGTCGAGGGCAGTCATGGGAAAAGTATCGAAGCAGGCGGGAAGTCCCAGCTCTAGGATCGCACAAGCCCGCCGCCATCGACACCTTCACCCATGCAGCAGGTGAGAATCCCTTCTCTGCCGGGGATCCTGATCCCAGCCCCCTGGACACGGGGATAGGTGTGACAGGGATCCCCTACAGGCAAGCCGGTGGGGCCGATCCTCTGCGCCCTCACCCCTTGGGAGAGGGGAGCTAGCAGGTTCAGCGGGATTTGAAATAGCCTATAAGACAGCTTCTCCCGAAATCGCTGTAGATTGCTGAAGGAAATTGTTGAAAAGGGGGTTGCCGTTTGCAAGATTGGCAGCAGATTCAGCGCGCCCTCAAGCAACACTGGGGTTACGAGAGGCTGCGCCCACCCCAGGATCAGGTGATCCGCGCTCTGCTGGACAAGCGCGACGCGCTGGTGGTGTTGCCGACGGGGTTTGGCAAATCCCTGTGCTTTCAGCTAGTAGCCCTGCTGCAAACAGGGGTGACGCTGGTGGTCTCGCCCCTGATCGCCCTGATGGAAGACCAAGTTCAGGATCTCTGGAAACGCAAGCTGCCGGCAGCCTGTCTCCACAGCGAACTGGATCCAGCCCTGCGCAAGCGGGTGTTGAAGGCCCTTGAGGAAAACCGACTGCGCCTGCTCTATCTGGGGCCGGAGACCCTATTCAGCCCCCCCGTTTGGCAACGGCTGCAACAGCCTCAGGTGCACATCAACGGCCTGATCGTGGATGAGGCCCATACGTTGGTGCATTGGGGGGGATCCTTCCGGCCCGACTACCGCCGTCTGGGATTGCTGCGCCCGGCTCTGGCCCCGGTGAAGCCCTCTTTTCCCATCGCCGCTTTTACCGCCACGGCTGACCCCCAAACCTGCAGCCGCCTCAGCCAAATCCTGGGGCTGCGGGATCCGGAGCACATTCGCGCCGATCCCCTGCGGGCCAATATCTCCCTCAATGTCGCGATAGCCTGGAGCCCGGCGGATCGCCGTCGTCGTCTGCTGCGATTCCTGGGCGAGAATCCCGGGTCGGGTCTGGTCTATGTGCGCACCCGACGGGATGGGGAAGAGCTGGCCGAGTGGCTGGGCCGACAGAACTTGAAAACCGCCACCTATCACGGGGGGCTGGAAGCGCGATCCCGCCGCCGGCTAGAACGATCCTGGCTGCAG
The DNA here is from genome assembly GCF_054058415.1 of Thermostichus sp. MS-CIW-38. Taxonomy (NCBI): domain Bacteria; kingdom Bacillati; phylum Cyanobacteriota; class Cyanophyceae; order Thermostichales; family Thermostichaceae; genus Thermostichus; species Thermostichus sp. MS-CIW-38. The sequence continues at coordinate 108,078 of NZ_JBSSAH010000003.1, forward strand.
GGGGAACTGCGCTTTCTGGTCTGCACCAACGCCTTTGGCATGGGGATCAACAAGCCGGACGTGCGTTGGGTGCTGCACTTTCATCCCCCGCCCACCTTGATGGATTATTTGCAAGAGGTGGGACGAGGCGGTCGGGATGGTGGCCCTTGCCGGGCCCTGATGCTGGTCTCGGAGCCGACGGGCCTGCTGGATCCCAGCGATCGCCGGCGCCAAGCCTATTTCTATTCCCAGCAGGAGCGCCTTCAGGCCCGAGCACGCCACCTGCTGCAAACCTTGCCTCAGCAGGGATCCTACGCCGACCTGCCGCCTGGAGAGGCACGGGTGGCCTTGGGTCTGCTGCAGGAGATGGGCTGTTTGCGGTGGCCGGATCCCTTTCACTTTCAGGTGTTGCACCGCCGTTGGCAGCCTTTAAGACGAGAGGATCCCTGGCAAGGGATGGAAGCCCTCATCCACGCCCGCGGCTGTCGGTGGCAGGCGATCTTGCCCTATTTTGGCTACCCTGGGGAGCAGCCCGGCCTGCCCTGTGGCACCTGTGACCGTTGTCGGCTTTCTCGTTAGCCCTCAACAGCCCGCTGCGAGCCGCAACCGGCAGGAGTGGTTATCATGATCTGCGTTTTCTGCAAAGGGAGCAGTTCCCCTTGCTGACGAACTTTCGGCTGTGCCTATGAGTGTTTCCGGATCTCCGCTTGAGGAACTGGATCGACCCTTATCCCTAGCTCGGCAGGTGGCGCAACTGTTGGTGGTGCCGGTCTCGGCCCGTCTGGGATCCCAGTCTCCTCCCCGAGAGATCCTCAAACGGCTTATCCAGGAGGTGGGGATCGGGGGCATCTGGCTCACGGATGGCCACGTGGCCGAGGCCCTGCTGCTGATCGAGGAGGCCCAGTCTTGGGCGGCTCTGCCCCTTTTGGTGGCAGCCGAGGTCGGGCGGGGGCTGGCCCTGCAGGGGGCGACCCCTTTCCCCCATCCTCTAGGGTTGAGCCGCCTGGGGGCGGAAGCCGAGCGCTGGGCCGAGCAGTGGGGGCGGATCACGGCGCGGGAGGCGGCGGCCATCGGCATCAATTGGTTGCTCAGCCCGGTGGCAGAGCCGCTGGGGGAAGGGGCGCTGGCGGAGGATCCCCTGTCTGCTTTGCAACTGGCGCGAGCTTTTGTGCGCGGATGTGAGCAAGCCACCCCGGGCAGCACAGGCGGGATCCTAACCACAGCCAGCTCTTTTCCGGGCAAAGGCTGGAGGGATCCGGTTCAGGCCGGACTGAAGCCATCCCCAAAGACAACAGACACCCCCTGGTGCCCCCGATTAACCCTGACCCTAGCCCAGCTCCAAGAGGGACCTTGGCTGCCTTTTCGAGGTTTGGTGGAGCAGGTGGGGGCGATCTTGGTTTCCCACGTGGTGCTGCCGGAGTGGGATGAGCGCTGGCCTATCACCCTGCTGCCGGGGCGGCTGACCCAACTGCTGCGCCAGGAATGGGGGTTTGGTGGGCTTATCGTCGTGGATAGCCTCGATCAAGGCTGCTTGGCAGAGCTGGCCAATGCTAACGGGCCCAACTCATTGGCCGTGCGGGCTTTCCAGGCCGGTGCCGATCTGATTCTGGCCCCCCCCGATCCAACGGCATCCTTGGCAGCCGTTTTGGAAGCGGTGCAACAGGGATCCCTCAGCACAGACCAGCTTGCCCAGTCGGTGACGCGGGTGCTGCGGGCCAAACAGCGACTCCTACCTGCCGCCTCAGCTCTCCTCAAACAGGTGTGGCCGGCCTTGGCGGAAACGGATTTCAGCACCGTTGGCGGATGGATGGGAGCCAAGGATCCCACAGATCCAGCCCTCAACCGTGGCTCTCCAGCCGAGCAACTGAAGCCTTTGCTGTTGGGGGATCCCATCTCCAAGGACAAGGACTCCGTTCCGCGGACGCGAACGGCGTTGGGAAAGTTGTTCAACAGGCGCTCCCACCTGACCTCTGCTCTGCACAGAGCCGCACAGCTAGGATCCCTCTTGGCCGAGAAGGATATCGCCCCCTGTCAAGCGGCTATGGCCCGCGGTGGCGTGGAAGGAGGCCGGCCCCTCAGCCCGCCCGCAGAGCCCGGATGGTTGAACTGGATCTGGCAGGATCCCCCCTTGGGTGCTGCCGATGTGCAGTTGCAGTCTCCCGCCCTCCATGTTCCGGCTGCCCTGGGCATGCTTCCTGTGCTCAGCGATGCCCTTACCCCCCTGCCTTGGTTGGAAGCCGCTCTAGACAACGCCCCAGGGTTGATTTTCCAAGGTTTCCTTGGGAATCCCTTGCCCAACTATGTGCTGGATTGGCTGCAACAGCATCGGGAGCGGGTGGCAGCCGTCGTCATTTATGGTAATTTATCTCTCTACCGCCGCCTGCAGGCGCACTTTCCATGGGCCAATGCCATCCACAGCCTCAACCGGGATCCCTGGGCCCAAGCGGAGGTGATGGGGCGGCTCTTTCCCAACCGTTCCCCCTCAGAGGGATCAAAGTCTCACGTGGCCCAGCCAACCATTAAGAAAAAGTAAATACCTTTACAGATTATTGGCAGGGAAAGGCTCCTGAGTTATCGTGTTGGTTGAAATGTAAAAGATTGAAACGGTTTCTCTCAGCGTTGTCTGTGCCTCCCTCCCTCTCAGACACTCCTCAATCCTGCAGCAGCCAGTCGTCAACTGGCAGTTGGGTTGAGTTTGAGCAAAAGCGACTTCAACCTCCATCCCAACGACGTTTACAACCCTTCCTCAAATCCTTGCAGCAGTTCTTTACAAGTGTCTGGTCTCAGAAAACTCGGCTGGGTCTTGCCCTCCTCGGCCTAGGGCTGGCGATATTGACCTGGGCTTGGCTAAGTGCTGAGGCTCGTCTGGATCCCTACACGGAAGCCGTCCTCAGCTTACAGGGGCAGGTTAGCCATGGTGCATCCTTGTTTGCCCTCAACTGTGCAGCCTGCCACGGAGAAGAAGCGGATGGGCGAGTGGGGCCCAGTCTGCGGGGGGTGAGCAGCCGCCGCTCGGATCGGTTTATTATTCAGCAGGTGACCGGTGGCAAAACGCCTCCCATGCCCCAGTTCCAGCCGGATCCCCAGGAGATGGCGGATTTGCTCAGCTACTTGAAAACCCTCTGAGGCCGTTTCATGGGCCTGGCCCAGCAGCTTGCTTGCTATGCTCTCTGGCTGGCCGCCGTATTTGCTTTTGCGGAATGGCTGCGCTCCCGGCAGGTGGACGGGGAATGGGTGCGCAAGGCCATTCACATTGGTGTGGGCAATATCATTTTGTTGGCTTGGGCTTTGCAAGTGCCTCGCTGGCTAGGGGTGGGATTCTCTCTGGTGTTTGCCGGCTTGGCGCTGCTCTCCTACCGGGTGGCCATCTTGCCCAGCTTGAATGGAGTCGGTCGCCGCAGCTTTGGCACCTGTTTCTACGCCGTCAGCATTGGCCTGCTGCTGTTTTGGTTTTGGCGTCCCCAGCGACAGGTCTTCGCGGTGATCGGCATATTGGTGATGACGTGGGCCGACGCCTTGGCAGGGTTGGTGGGCAAAACTTGGGGCAAACACCCCTACCAACTGGGATCCATTCAAAAAAGCTGGGAGGGATCCCTGACCATGTGGGCGGTGAGCAGCTTGGTGATTGCAGCTCTGCTGCTGGGGTACTTTGGCTTCTCCCCCCCTTTGCTGGCCATCAGCCTCTTGGTGGGGGGGATAACCATGGGGTTGGAGGTGTTCTCTTGGTGGGGGTTGGATAACCTGACCGTGCCCCTGGCCAGTGCCGGCCTCTGTTTTGTTCTGCTGCAGATCCTCAACTATTTGTAACGCTTGCTACGGAACGTTCCTCTCCGGTTCCCGGCGGTATAGTGTGGAAACAGCCCTTGCTTCTCTTCGCCATGGCTGCAAGTCCTGCGCTGGCCTCTTCTGCCCCTCCCTCTCCCGCCCATATCTGTCCCCTTGCCCAGGCCTGCAGCTACCTAGATTGGGCAGCTGGCGAGCTGAAACTGGATCCCGGCTGGGTGGCGATCCTCAGCTAGAAATTGCAGGAGCCCCACACTGTACCCGTAGGGTCGGTGTCGGGAGGAATGCTATAATAATACTGCGGACACCAGAAACGGTTGTTTAAGGCACTGGTAACGGTCGATTGGGGGTGCTGTAAACCACCCCAGAGGCTCGTGGTTGGCTTGCTAACTGCAGGGCTACTAAAAGCCCGCTCCGTACCGCCTAGCGGTTGGTGTCGGGTAGTTTACGACCTGGAAATGCGCCCTTATGGGCATTCCCTACGGTGGGGCCAAAGGGGAGATCCCTATCGATCCGAGGCGTTATTCGGTCTCGGAGCTGGAGCGCATTACCCGCCGTTACACCAGCGAGCTGATCAAGGATATCGGCCCTGCAGAGGATATCCCCGCTCCAGACATGGGAACTTCTGCCCGTGAGATGGCCTGGGTGATGGATACCTATTCTATGAATGTCGGGCATGCGGTGCCGGGAGTGGTGACGGGCAAACCTCTCTCGATTGGGGGATCCCGAGGGCGAGAACTGGCCACCGGACGGGGGGTGATGATCACGGTACGGGAAGCCTTGGCCCGACGCGGTGGATCCCTGGCAGGGGCAACGGTGTTAATCCAAGGTTTTGGCAATGTGGGCGGGGCAGCGGCCAGCTTGCTGCATGAGGCGGGAGCTAAGATTGTGGCGGTTTCCGGCAGTTCTGGGGGCCTTTATAACCCCAAAGGACTGGATATCCCCGCCCTCAAAGCTTACATGAAGGAACGGGGAGGCCGCATGGCGGGCTTTCCACAGGCTGAGCCCATCAGCAACGCCGACCTGCTGGTGCAAAAAGCGGATGTGTTGATCCCTGCCGCTCTGGAAAATCAAATTACCGAAGCCAATGCCCACCAAATTCAAGCCCGGATTGTGGCAGAAGCTGCCAACGGGCCAACCACCCTTGCCGCCGACCGGATTTTGGAATCGCGAGGGATCCAGGTATTGCCGGATATCCTAACCAATGCCGGTGGAGTGGTGGTGAGCTATCTGGAGTGGGTGCAGGGACTCTCTTACGTCTTCTGGGATGAAGAGCGAGTTTATCAAGAAATGGAAGGTCTGATGGTACGTGCCTTTGAACGGGTGGTGCAGGAGGCAGAACGGCGGCAAGTGTCGCTGCGACTGGCTGCCTACACCCTAGGGGTAGGCCGAGTGGCCCAAGCCCTACAGGATCGCGGCCTTTACCCGTAGACGCTCCCCCACCTGGAGACCGGGAACTCTTGGCTCAACAAGCCCACTTGCCAGGGTTCGGCTGCCCAAACTCTGCTGGAGGTAGTCCTTTTCTCAAGCCCGACGGCGTTCTTGCTCTTCCTGCTGCTGCCATTGCTTGAGCAGCTCTTTTGCCGCCTGCGGGGTAAAGTAGTCCAGCTCCATCAGCTTACGGTAGGTCAGAATTTGCCGCATCTCCAGGGGCATGTCTGCTTTTTGGTAGAAGTAGCGAATGCGATTGATGTTTTGCTCCATTTCTGTAAACTCTTGCTCCCGCTTGATCTGCCTTTCCTGCTTGAGCACTTCATGGGGAGCAGAAAGGCGGTTGTAGTTAGGGATCCGTTGCGTGCCTGTGGTTTTGCTGGCAGCAGGCACACGGTGGCCTCCGGTTTGTCGGTTGTTGGCCTTGTTGGAATTGAAGAAGAAAGAGAGCATCGGCAAACCTCACACAAACAGATAAACGGCCAGATAGACGGCGGCAGCTTAACGTCAAGTCAACAATATCAAGTTTAGGTGAAGAAGCCCGTGATCCCGATCCTTGTTGGAAAAACCCGTACTGCTGACGAGGCGCTGTATCTCTCCGCCTCTCCTACCCCCTCGGATGGTTGAGGGAAAGATGAGGTTTGGCCTCAAACCAATCTATTCGTAAATTAAGCCTACCGTACTTACACGGAAATTGACCAAGATCACGCCGAAAAGCGCAGGATACTTACGTATCTTCACGTCTTTTCGTTCGAGATACTTGTATCGGATATATCTTCCCACCAGCCGCTACAGGTGGGATTCATCTCCGCTCAGCAGCCAAGTGACCGATACCCCCAACGCCTTGGCAAAGGCCACCAGTTCTTTGTCAATGACGCGCCGTTTTCCCTTTTCCACCTGGCCAATTTTGACGTAGTCCAACTGCACACCGTACTTGGCCAAGCGACCCGCCAGTTGATCTTGGGTGAGTTGCAGCTTCTCCCGTACCCAGCGCACCCGTTCCCCAATCAAGTTGGCCGATGGATGGTGCCGGTCGTTAGACTCCATAGGAGCAGAAAGCCGTAAATATTCTTTTCCAGACTGAGGAAGTTGAGGGATCCTCACATGGTAGCCTGAGCTGGCAAGGTTCCCTTTTCCTGGGATCCCACCCGGCAGCCGTTGAGCTGACTGGCTCAGGAACAATCTTATCTCAAGGTCTAGATCGAAAATCGCTTACCGCTTTTTGGCGAGCGACCCCTTGCCTGCAAAGACTTGGCGGACGGGACCCCTGCTGTTCCCGCATCCAAGCGGAAAAATCTCCGGACAAAAAAGAGGGGCATGATCGATTTTCGCTCGCAGCAGCAGCAGAAACCTTTTTAGACTGGGAGATGAAGTTCTCTCCTCACCTGGCTGTGGTTTTTTCTCGTCCTCATCCTGAACACTCTGTCTCTTCGCCTCAGGAGTTCGACGATCTCTGGTTCGACCCCGAGTCTGCCCCTCAAGACGACCTCGCAGAAGTTGACTCAGAGCCAGGGGCCGGCGGATCCCGGTTGAACGAGGACGCTGTCGATCACTACCTGAATACCATCGGTCGCGTGCCCCGCATCGATCACGCTGAGGAAATCGAGCTGTCGCGCAAAATTCAGCAAAAGCTCCTCATCGATCAAGCCCGGCAGGAATGGCGGCAACGGCGGGGGGAGGATCCCAGTGACGAGACTTTGGCCGAGGCCCTGCAGATTTCCGTATCCACCCTACGCTCCCGCATCCGACAAGGGGAGCAGGCTCAGCGCAAGCTGATCAACGCCAACCTGCGCCTGGTGGTCAGCGTTGCCAAGAAATACCTCAATCGGGGGGTGCCCTTTTTGGATCTGATCCAAGAGGGCAATATCGGGTTGATCCGGGCCACCGAAAAATTCAATGCGGAGCGGGGGTTTCGCTTCAGCACCTATGCTCATTGGTGGATTCGCCAAGGCATTACCCGTTGCATTGCCAATCAAGCACGGACGATTCGCCTGCCGGTACACATGGTCGACAAAGTGCGCCTGCTCAAGCGCACCAACCGCGAGCTGATGAAGCTGCAGGGGAGGCGGCCCACCGAAGCGGAGCTGGCAGAAGCCTTGGGCATTAAAGTCAAGAAACTGCGCATGATCCAGCAGGCTGCTGCTTTGCCCCTGTCGCTGGATGTGCCGGTCGGCCAGGAAGGAGAAAGCCGCCTTGGAGATTTGCTGCAAGATGAGCGGCAAGAGCAGCCCTTTCAAGGGATCCTCGTGCAATCGATGCAGCAGGATGTGCGTTCTGCCATGCAAACCCTGAAGCCGATTGAGAGGCAAGTGCTGGAGTTGCGCTATGGGTTAGACGGGCAACAGGCAAGAACCCTGCGGGAGGTGGGGGATCACTTCAACCTAACGCGGGAACGGATTCGTCAGATCGAGCGGGATGCCCTGCGCAAGTTGCGGGTGGGATATTCTTCGCGGGCTTTGGCCCAGTACATTCGCTAGTGGCTACAGGCCTGGCAGACCGATTTCCGGGCCAGCTTCTGCCCAGGGATAGCCTTTTTTCAATCTTCTTGGGTTGAACACCATAGCCCCTTGCAGCGGCGATGATAAGGATCCCTTATCCCCTGAGCCTATTGGGGCTGATGACCCCCCGGCTACCTCATCTTCACGACCAGAGCCAGTGGGAAGGACTTTGGCAGCTAACCTCTTTGGTCGTTGAGGAGTTGGCTGATCGGTTTCCTCTGGCGCTCAGCTAGAAATCGCAGGAGCCCCGCACTGTACCCGTAGGGTCAGTGCCGGGAGGAATGCGCTTTGATGAAGTACAATGAACTTATGAGCCAAATCCTGACCATATCCTGCAAGCTCAAGGTGTCCCCGTCGCAAGCCGCTAAATTGGACGCGACGATGGATGCCTTTGTGCAGGCACTGAACTGGGTCAACCAGAACACGCCGGAGAAGATCGTCAATGCGGTCAAACTGCAGTCCCTTTGCTACTACGAGATTCGCGCCCGATTCGGCTTGTCCAGTAACTTGGCCCAGCAGGTCTGCAGACGGGTGGCCGGCGCCCGCAAAGTGGCGAGACAGCGCAACCGTCCAGTTAAAGAGTTCAAGCGTAGGTTCGCTACCTACGACGCTCGTATCTTCTCGTTCCGCGAGAAAGACTGGACAGTGTCGCTGACCACGGTGGAAGGGAGAGAACGCTTTGAACTAGCCATTGGTAACTACCAGAGGGGAATGCTGGCTGGCTCTAACCCCAAATCGGCCACCCTAGTCCAGCGGAAGGACGGCTCCTACTACATCCAGATTTGCGTAGAGAAAAACCCGCCCAAGCAACAAGATACCGACAGGGTGATCGGGGTGGACTTGGGCAGGACGGATATCGCCCATACGTCAGAGGGGGACAATTGGAATGGGCAGCAGTTGAACCGAGTCCGCGACCACTACTCCAAGCTGAGGGCGGCACTCCAACGCAAAGCCAGTAAGGGCACACGCAGTTCGCGGCGCAGATGCCGTCAACTGTTGCAACGGCTGTCTGGCAAGGAGAGACGCTTTCAAACGTGGGTCAATCATCGCATCTCCAAAGTTATTGTCTCCAGGGCAAAAGCTACCAACAGCGCTATCGCCCTGGAAGACCTGACAGGGATCCGAGAAAGGGTCAATCAACAGCCGCGGAGCAAAGCCGAACGGCGCAGGGCCAACGGTTGGGCGTTTTATCAACTCCGTCATTTTCTGGAGTACAAGGCTCTGCGTGCAGGGGTTGCCTTGATTCTGGTACCGCCTGCCTACACGTCGCAGACCTGCCACCGGTGTTTGCACATTCATCCCGACCCTGCGCAATCCTACCGCAGTGGAAAGAAGTTTAAGTGTAGGCACTGTGGATGGGAAGGAGATGCGGATTTGAATGGTGCGAATGTGATTGCGCTTTTGGGGGCTGTCGTAAACCAGCCTAGAGGTTCGGGCCTGTTTTGTTCTCTGGCAGAGCAGAGCAGGCTCAGGGCTACTGAAAGCCCGCTCCGTACCGCTTAGCGGTCGGAGTCGGGTAGTTTACGCATTGTAGTCATTCCAAACGAGATTGAGACACTCCCGTTGCCGCCCAAACGCTTCGCGCCGCTGCCGCGACCCCTCTCCCAGGGGGAAAAGGATTGGTCTGCTGGCTTGACTTCCCAGAGGTGCCTAGGATTCGGAACACCTGTGCGCCGAGAAAGAAATTCTTAAAAAGCCTTCGCCAGCCACAAAACCGCATTTAGGATTGGCTTCGAGGAATAGTCAGCGAGTAACCTGCGTCTTTGTTTCCAGATGGCCCGATACCAAGCCGGCTAGGCTTTTTTAGCCCAGCCTCTTTTTCAGTGCAGATGCTCGAGCCGTCAGCCCAGTCTTTGCTATGCCTTCAACTGCAATGGATTCTTCGATCTTTCATCAATCCCAACCTTCTTCCCAGCGGAATCCTGTGCTCTCAGACAAGCTTTCCCTGCGTATGGGACAAGCCCTACTGGGGTTAGCATTGGCCACTTGGCTGCTGATGGGGTTAGGCAGTGCCACCCGCGTCATGAATGCTGGGCTGTCCTGTCCAGATTGGCCCCTTTGCTACGGGGCAATTGTGCCCAGCCAGCAGATGAACCTACAAGTCTTTTTGGAATGGTTTCACCGCATGGTGGCTTCTGGGGTAGGCTTGGCTACCTTGGTTCTAATGGGGTTTGCTTGGCTGAAGCGTCAGGCATTGCCCACTTGGCTGCCCTGGGGTTTGAGCTGGGCTTTTGTTCTGGTCTTGACGCAAGGGATCCTGGGTGGGCTGACGGTCACGGAGCTGCTGCGCTTTGATATTGTGACGGCCCACTTGGGCACGGGCCTGCTGTTTTTTGCCACTTTGCTCACCCTGGGATTACTGATCTGGACAAAAGCCGGTTCTAAGGACTCCATCCTGCCGCTGCGACTGGGTGAAGGGCCATTTTCCGTCGGCTACTTGCCTTGGCTGGGCTTGGGGGCGGTGCTGCTGGTGTATGTCCAGAGCCTTCTGGGCGCCTTGGTGGCCTCCCAATGGGCTTTGCATCAATGCTTTGCTGCCGGCGAGCTGTGCTGGGTGATGAATAGCCACTTGCTGGGGGTTGCTCCGGCCACCCTTGGGGTGTTGGCGGTAGCGGTGGCCACCGGGCTGCGGCGCAAGCGGATCCCCCGCCTTCTCAAGTTCTTGGGCCATGGGTCTGTTGGCCTGCTGTTGGCCCAGGTGGGGATCGGTGTTTTGACCTATCATTACCGGCTGCAGGTAGAACCCCTAACGGTGGCCCATCAGATGATGGGGGCAGCTTTGCTGGCCTGTCTGCTGGGTTTTACGGTGCTGGCCTGGCGAATGCGAACCCAGGGGGAAGAAGGCCAGTGGATGGCCATGACCGCAGAAATGACCGGTGAGTGAATTTCATGCAAGATAGCGTTTTAGTCGACCGTCAGGCTTCCTACCAGAACCCGATGGGGGGGATCCCCTCTGAGCAGAGCCCATGTGCTCTGGGGTGCGAGCGCCAGGCGCTTGTCCAGGTTTTGCGCAGCTACAGCCAGTTGGTGAAGCCCAAGATCATCGCCCTCTTGCTGATGACGACGGCTGGGGCCATGTGGATGGCAGGCAACACCGACCCGTTCAGGTTTTTCATCACCCTTTTGGGGGGAGGAATGGCGGCGGCGGCAGCCAACGTCATCAACATGGTGTATGACACCGATATCGATCGGATGATGGAGAGAACCCGCCATCGTCCCCTGCCTTCCGGTCGAATCCGGGCGCGGGATGCTCTGATTTTTTCGGGGATCCTGGCTTTGGCTGCCTTTGGGTTGTTGGCTATTTTCACCAACCTGCTGGCTGCCGGTTTGGCCATGTCGGGGATCCTGGTGTATGTGGGGGTCTATACCCACTGGCTGAAGCGTTCCAGCACGCAGAACATCGTCATCGGTGGAGCGGCAGGAGCCATCCCGCCTTTGGTGGGCTGGGCAGCAACCACAGGCGAGCTCAGCTGGGCCGCGTGGGTGATGTTCGCCATCATCTTTTTGTGGACTCCACCCCACTTCTGGGCTTTGGCCATTCTGAAGCGGGAAGACTACGCTCGCGCGGGGGTGCCGATGCTGCCGGTGGTCGCGGGCGAAAGGATCACTGCCGCGCAGATTTTGCTCTACGCGCTGCTGATGGTTCCGGTCAGCCTGTTGCTGGTTTACCCATTGGGAATGCTGGGATCCTTTTATCTGAGCGCGGCGGCGCTGCTGGGATCCCTCTTGGTTTGGAAGGCGGTGCAGTTGCTGCAGGATCCCTGCGACCGAGATCGGGCGGCCTCGCTCTTCACGTTTGCCAACCTGTATCTGCTGCTGTTGTGCGGGGCCATGGGTCTGGATAGGTGGTCGTTAACCCACATCCTCTGGAGCCAGGCCACTGCGTCCCTCCAAGGGATTTACACCACCCTCATAGCGCTGGCCAGCTGACTTGCGCGAATGGGGGATCCCTGGGTTGATAACCCCCGTTGGCCAGCCGGTTTTTCCTCAAAATTGCGGCCCATTCTCAGAGAGTGACACTCCATACCGTGCAGGGTAGAATCAGCTAATCATTAGCCAAGCAAGACACACCCGGCCATGACCAATGAGGAAATTGAGACGCGGTTTGTCCAGTTGGCCGAAGCTGTGACCAGGGTGGCCAATACAGTTGCCCAGGTTACCGATGCTCAGCTTGCCTTGCAGACCCTTTCAGGGCGTCTCGCCGAAGTCGTCCTGGAGTTAAGGCAGGAAGTGCGAGAATTGCGGCAGCGGCAGGCCGAGTCGGATCAACGCTTTGAGGTTCTCCTTCAGGAAATCCGCTTCTTAATCCGCCGTCAGGGAGAGGGGCAAGCGTGAGTTGGGAAATCGCCTGGTGGAAGCCCCTGAGATAGGTCAGGATCCTCTCCGTGGAAAGGGTGAAAACAGCGGAGGATCCCTTGCTGCCTAAGGTTTGCTCCCAAGCAGAATACTTTCATTATTTCAAACAGCAATGAAACGGCTTGCTGCGTCGATCCCTAACTCCCCTCTCCCAGGGGGAGAGAAGCCGGAGGTGAGGGAAGGCCGCCTTACAGGAGAGGAGTTGGGGGTAGATTTTGCCGAGCCTTTGTGGACACTTAAGAAGCCCAGAAGCCTTGCTGGATAGGACTGTCTGGGCTTGGGGAGATGTTGCTGAACCGTTTCGCAACGCATAGTCACTTATCTCACCGTCAAGGTGAAACAAACAACCGCTTGCTTCCTGCTAAGGCCTCCGGCCCGCTAGCGCAAGCAGTAGAAATAGATGGTAATAGAAGCCACGACTGCTATCGGCCCTCTGGGGATGGAGCTTAGCGGACTTGAACCGCTGACCCCTTCAATGCCATTGAAGTGCTCTACCAACTGAGCTAAAGCCCCAATCACTTGGCTTCGAGCCAGAATCCCGCTCAAGGATCCTACCCTCTACTCCAGCTTACACTGGCAACCTGCAGAAGATGCCTCAGCGGTAAAAAACGCTGGAACCTGATCGTAAATAAGTGGAGGATCCTTGTCAATAGCTTGGATGGCTCAACCGAGATGAGGAGTTTGCTTGGTTCTCAGCCTTTTGGTGTCAGACGTTGCGAGAAGCCCGCGGGGTGGTAGAACGGAGTCAGTGGCAATTGAGGGGCCTGTGACACAAGAAACTCAGCTTAACCGCATTTTGGCGGCTTCTTTGCTGGTCGTCTGCCTTATTGCGGCCATTGTCGGGGGCACGCGCCCTGCCCCAGAGCCTACCCGAGGCGGGGTTGGCCTAGAGGCTGCACGGGGGGCGGAGCGCATCGAGGTGGTCACCCTGGAAGGAACGATAGGCGGCCCAGGGGGTTCGACTTTGGTAGGCCTGCCCACTTCTCCTGTGGAACAGTTGCGGGAGGCAGCACGGGATCCCTCTGTCAAGGCTGTATTGCTGCGCATCAACAGTCCCGGCGGAGCTGTGGGATCCAGCCAGGAACTCTACCGTGCCGTAACTGCTCTGCACGAGGCGGACAAGCCGGTGATCGCTATCCTAGAAAACATTGCTGCCAGTGGGGGGTACTACGTGGCCAGCGCTGCCGACAAAATCTATGCCAACCCCGGCACCCTGACCGGCAGCATAGGGGTTATCATCAGCGGCCTCAGCTTTGGTAAGCTGCTGGAGAACTACGGCATAGAGCCGCAGACCTTCAAAACCGGCGAGTACAAAGACCTTCTCTCTCCTTTCCGCAGTGCCACTCCTCAAGAGCAGCGCCTTCTGCAAAACTTGGTGGAGGATACCCTCGAGCAGTTCATTCGCGATGTGGCCCAAGGACGCCAGCACTTGCCAGAGAAGGCAGATGAGGTGCTGGAGGCGGAGATGATCGCGCGGCGGCAGAGCTTGGATGAAGCCCGGGTGCGACAGTTGGCCGATGGGCGCATCTTCACCGGGGCACAGGCTGTGGAGGTGGGCTTGGTGGATGCTTTGGGGGGCTACACCGAAGCGGTGGAGGATCTGCGGCGCATGACCGGGGATCCCTCTTTGTCGCCGGCGGGTGAGGGAGAGGGCTTCCAACGAGTACTGCGACGCCTGTTAAGCCAAGGACTGTCCTCGCAAAGGCAAGCCGCTTGGCTGGGCCGGCTGTTGGAGAGCAACGAGGCTGTTGGGATCCCAGACGTGCCGTTGCTGTGGATGGCGCCGGAGTGGACTTTGCGCTAAACCTAAATCTAATCAGGACGGGTTTTGGGTGTGGGGGGTGAACGGTGAATCGAGAACCGGTCGCGCCGGCGGCGCAGGGCACTTTGAGAGCAGCTGCTCTGGGAGTGCAGGGCAATACTTGGAGAGAGGGATCCCAGAAGGCCAATTCCTTGGCGGAGCTGGATTGGGCCATCGACCTGGAGCTGTTGACCAGTCGGGCTTGGGTGGAAATTGACGCAGCCCAGCTGCGAGAAAACCTGCGGCTGTTGCAGAGGCGCCTAGGCTCAAACGTCGAGATCTGGGCGGTGGTGAAGGCCAATGCCTACGGGCATGGGGCGCAGTTGGTGGCTCCCGTGGCTGTTGCGGCTGGGGCCAAGGGGCTATGTGTGGCCACCCTGGCCGAAGGGATCGAGTTGCGGCAAACGGGGCTGCAGGCTCCGGTTCTGGTGTTGGGAGCTTTGAATACTTGGGCGGAGCTACAGCAGGCCATGGCAGCCCGGCTGGAGGTCAGCCTCACCTGCACAGACCAAATCCCGCTGATGCGCCAGGTAGCCCGTTGGGCCGGGCGCCCCGTCCCGGTGCATGTCAATGTGGATACGGGTATGACCCGTTTGGGGATCCCCTGGAAGGAAGCTGCAGCCGTGTGGGGGCAGATTTGTCGGATCCCGGAGCTGGAAGGCTGTAGCTTGTTTTCCCATTTGGCGACGGCGGACGAGCCCCATTCTCCAGTCATGGAACAGCAGCACGCCCGCTTTGCCCAGGTGGTGGAACAGATCCGCCAAGCCGGGGATCCCTTACCGGCGCTGCATCTGGATAACTCAGCCGGTGCTTTAACCCATCTCCACTACTCCCGTGTGCGTTTGGGGTTGGTCCTCTATGGCCTGTCCCCTGCCCCCCACTTGCCGGTGCCAGGTCTGCAGCCAATTCTGCGGCTCAAGGCGCGGCTGTCCCACATCCAAACTGTGCCTGCTCAAACTGGCGTGAGCTATGGGCATCGCTACATCACCTCTCGCCCCAGTCGCATTGCCACTCTGGCCATCGGCTATGCGGATGGGATCCCACGGCGGCTTTCCGGCTGGCTGCGAGGATGGGTGCGCGGCGGCTTGATCCAACAGGTGGGCACAATCACGATGGATCAATGTATGTGGGATGTAACCGAGAGGCCGGATATCCAGGTGGGGGATGTGGTGGAGCTGCTGGGCCCCAATCTGGCAAATGCGGGTTTATCTGTGCAGGATTGGGCCGATCAGTTGGGTACTATTTCCTATGAGTTGCTGTGTGGACTTTCTGCCCGTCTGCCAAGAGTGTTGGTTAATTCTCTGGGTTTTGATGATGCCTGACACGACAGATTGGATTGCCTCAAGCACGGATAGGAGCGGGCCAGAGGCTGTTCGCGTCGGCAGCAGAGGGCTTGACTTGACGTGTCAACAGAGAGTAGAGCAGCATCGAAGGTAATCGAGGGCACTCCTGATCACTGAAAACAGTGACTTGGCGGCGGATTCGGTTCCCATTGGGAGGTAGCGATGGCGGAGCAACATAAGCCTCTGAAGAGCCTGGAAAATCAAATGGAACGGGCTGTTCTGGAGATGGTCAATGAAATCCTGCTGATGGAGAGTCAACAGCGCTACTGCTTCTGCGAGAAATTCTGTAACGATGCTGCCGCCCTGGCTTTGAACAACCTCCAGCCTCGATACGCCACCAGTTTTCACGGCTCTCTCCGAACTTTAGAAGCCATTCAAGCGGATCAGGAGTTGCAGAGGCTGATCCGGTTGGAGGTGGTGAAGGCCATGGACAAGGTGGCGGCCAATCCCCGTTGCCCAGAACCTGAATGTCCTTTGCTGCCGCGCGACGTCGAGGCGATAGAGTTAGAGCTGGCCCCTAGCGACAATTGAAGGAATGGCTCTGATGGAGCTGCGCTCCGCTGGCGCGAACGTTTCCCCTTCGCCGGTGGCCTTTCTTGGCCCTGCTGGAACCTACACAGAGTTGGCAGCTTTGCTGGCCTGCCCTGAGCAGCCTCACCTGCACAGCCAGGGATCCCACCCCTTAGTGCCTTATCCAACGATCAGCGCCTGTCTAGAGGCGGTAGCTGCCGGCCAGCAACAATGGGCGGTGGTGCCGGTGGAAAACTCGGTGGAGGGGGGGGTCTCGATGACCTTAGACGCCCTCTGGCAACTGGAGGGGCTAGGGATCCGGCAGGCGCTGATCCTGCCCATTCGCCATGCCCTCATCGGACGTGCCTCGCGGTTGGAGCAAATTGAGCAGGTCTACTCCCACCCGCAAGCTTTGGCCCAATGTCAGGCTTGGCTGAGATCCCATCTGCCCCAGGCCACTTTGATCCCAACCCGCTCGACCACCGAAGAATTGGATCGCCTGCAGGAGCAGCCCAGCGCTGCCGTCATCGCCTCAGAACGAGCTGCCACCCTCTACCAACTGCCGGTCTTGGCCTGCCCGATCAACGATCACCCCGACAATTGCACTCGCTTTTGGGTTATTGGCCGTGCGCCGCTCTCGCGTTCCGGTCAACAGGGTGAAACCTCTGCCGATCCTGCTTCTCCGGGGGGATCCCATACTTCCTTGGCCTTCAGCCTCCCCCACAACGTGCCGGGAGCGCTGCTGAAACCTCTGCAAGTGTTTGCGGAGCGAGGCCTGAATATGTCTCGCATTGAGTCGCGCCCCACCAAAAAATCGGCAGGGACTTATGTCTTTTTTGTCGATCTGGAGAATCCTGTTGGCCAGCCCTATCTGGATGCCGAGGTGGTTGCGGCGCTGGAATCAATTGCTGAAACCTTGAAGCTCTTCGGCAGCTACCCTGTGCATGACCTCTGCAAACAAGGGGATCTATCCCAAGTAGCAAAAGCCCTGCCCTCTGAGGGGAAAGCGCGTCCAACGTAGAATCGAAATGACCAAGGACTGCTGTCTTGAGCGCTCAGGCAGACCAGGATCACTTCACAGAGCTCGATAACCTTGCCAGGCTTGCCAAAAAATGTAAAGAGAAAGAATGGCCAGGAAGCCCCGAAACAACAGACTGACGGTTTCATCGGGCAATTTGGGCAGGGTGCGTGTGCTAATCTGTACACCGATTAACCCCCCTGTGCCCAAGATTAAACCTGGGATCCAGAGCACATTCTGGTGGATGGTGCCGTCCCCGAACCCCAGGCCATTCCAGATCCAATCGCTGAGGCCCGCATGGCTGGCAGTGGCAGCAACTGCTGTGATCACAATGGCCCCCAGACTGGTCTGAATCGCCACTTTGATTGTCTCTTTCAGCAGCAGGATCTGCATTGGCACCAGGATCACCCCACCGCCGATGCCAAACAGCCCGGCCAACAAACCGGCAGCGCCACCGGTCAGGGCGCGGGCTAACCAGGGAGACATCTGCCCTGAGGACTCCGTCCCGCTGAGGTGCTCGGCATCGCTGACGTCAGCCCCCAATTCTTGGGCCTGGATAACCACCTTTTTGTTGAGTTGCACCAGGTAAGTGTTGGCCAGCAGCAACACTCCAAACGCTGCCAACAGCAGATAGCTGGGAAGGCGACTGGCGATAATTGCTCCTACTTGAGCCGTAAGCAACGCTGGGATCCCCAGCAGGATCACCCGTTTCAAATCAAGCATGCCCATCCGCCAGTTTTGGATGCTGCCCGCAATCGAGGTCATAACAATGGAAAGATTGCTGGTGGCTGCAGCTTGAACCGGTGGGATCCCCAAGCTGACCTGTAAGGGCACCAGGATCGTTCCACCGCCAATGCCCAGAACCCCGGCTAGGATCCCTGCCACCAGGCCGCCAATTGCCAAGGCCAACTCCATCCCCTACCACTCCCCACCGCTGCTCTATCTTGCTGGCCAAAAAGCCGCCATCATCGTAACATTCTCCAGTCCTGGCAAGACTAGCAGGGATACATCGGTCGAGAAGCCTTGGGTGTGGGGTTGAAAAGAGGCGCATCATAATAATGTTGGACGGTAAATATTGGACAGTCGTACCGCCTTGGTGCAGATCGCGCCAGCATGTCAACTTCATCCATAGGCAAGGAAGCCTTCATGGTTGCCATCCATCCGGCAAATGATCTGGGTGCTCTGAAAAATCCGGGTTCCACGGCAAGAGGATCCCAGCCTGCTTGGTGGCCTCCATCTGGGCGGCAACAGGGAACTGTGGCCCCTCTGCAACCTCTGGGGCTGGTTGCTTTGGAAGGTTTGGCCACCTGGGGAGATCGCCTGTTGGGCTTGGATCGGGTGAGGGGCTATTTGGTGGAAATTCAAGAGCACAACACCCTGCTGCTCAATCCCCATCATGTCCATTCTTTCCAAGGCGCTTACGGTTTGTGGGTAGAGTCAGAAGGGGATCAAGCGTGGATTTGGCTCAGTCGGGAGCAAGAGGGGCAAATCTTGCGCATTCCCATGTCCGCTCTGCAGCAACCGGGATCCCTGGAAGCCTTTCCAGTGTGTAGGTGCCCCTACCCTATCGAAGGGATCGCCCTCTGGAGCGATCCCCACACGGGAAACCGCTACCTCTATGCCACCTGCTACCGACGGGAAAAAATCCTGCAACTGGATCCCAGCCGTGGCCTTATTGTGCAGGAGATGCCTGCCCCTGGGGTTGGCCGAGAACAGATTGCGGTGCAGGGAGACTACCTCTGGGTGAGCGATCGGGTGGAAGAGACGATCTATGTGCTGGAGCGCCAGACCGGGCGAGAACTGGCCCGTATCCTCACCCCTTCTCCTGGGCCAACAGGCTTGGCCCATTGGCGGGGGCAACTCTGGGTGGCCTATGCCCACGAAGAAGCCTACATCCACGACAACCCCAACGCTCCAGATCCCTTGTCGGTGGCCCTGCGCGATAAAACCTGGGTGGCCCCCCTACGCCTGCGGCCTTTGGATCCCCCTAGCTCCCCCAACCCCTCTGGCGGCAGTGGAACCGAGGCCGAGGATTCCCCCATTGCCTGTCCGGTAGTTTTTCAGCCCCAGTGTCTGGGGGAACGCGCCACCTACACCCTCTCCCACGGCTATCGGGTGGAGCTGACCTATGTGGAAGAAATTGCCCAAGAAGAGCCGCGCTTCCTGCCCGATTTGGTCTGGCGAATTGCCTTGCCCTGCAACAGCCTTCGCCAACGGGTGCGCAGCCTGCACTGGGTAGGTCTGCCGTTTGAAGTGGAAGAGCAATCTGGCCAACAGGTGGCAGTGTTTTCGCTGGGATCCCTGGGGGCCCATGAGGTGCGCTTGTTTGGCTGGCGGGCGGTGTTGGATCTCTACAGTATCAAGTACTGCATCGATCCGCTGGATGTAG
Organism: Thermostichus sp. MS-CIW-38; assembly: GCF_054058415.1. Lineage (NCBI taxonomy): Bacteria > Bacillati > Cyanobacteriota > Cyanophyceae > Thermostichales > Thermostichaceae > Thermostichus > Thermostichus sp. MS-CIW-38. The sequence continues at coordinate 127,186 of NZ_JBSSAH010000003.1, forward strand.
AAGATGCCGTCGTGCCCCCAGACCTACGGGATCGCTACTTGGTGGACGATGACTACCTGGCCATGGACACCTCGATTGTCCGAGAGGCAGCGCGGCGGGCCGTCGGCAGCGAGACCAACTTGCTGCGCAAAATGCTCAATATCCGGGCCTATGTTTACGACAAGCTCTCCTACCGGGTCACCTCTCGCATCGATCCGCCGGATGAGGTTTTGCGGCGTGGCTCCGGTTCTTGTGGCGAATATGTGGGGGTGCTGTTGGCTTTGGCCCGCCTCAATGGAATCCCTTGCCGCACGGTGGGGCGCTACAAATGTCCTCCCCATCCAGAACTGAAAGGGATCCCGCTGTTTCCCCAGTACAACCACGTGTGGATTGAGTTTTATCTGCCCGGCTGGGGTTGGGTGCCGATGGAGTCGAACCCCGACGATCGGGGGGAGCGCCCCTACTCGCAGCGCTACTTCATGGGCCTGCCCTGGACCCATGCCGAGATCGCCAAAGGGATCCCTTTCGAGACGATCAACACCGACCAAGCCTCAATTGGGGAGCTGGCCATTAACCATGTGCAGTTTCGCATCTTAGAAGAAATTTGAAAGGCGAATAGAGTGAGAAAACGGGCCTGAGATTGGCCAACACTGCTCCGGGAGTGATTTTTGCCGAAGATGACGATGTGGCTCCTGATGTGGTGTGGGTAAGCCGCTCTCGACTGAGAACAGCGTTAGGGGCGGATGGCAAACTCCACAGTGCCCCAGAATCGGCGGTAGAAGTGCTGAGCCCTGGAGCTCGCAATATTGGCCAAGATAAGCAAACTAAGCTCAAGCTTTACAGTCGGCTTGGGCTACAGGAGTATTGAGTGGTGGACTGGCAACAGCAACAAGTGGAAGTCTACCGGCGTCAGCAAAGGCAGTTGGTGTTGATCAAAACTTGCTTGGGAAAGATGAATTGGACTCGAATTGGACTCGCCGTTGCTGCCGGGGCTTGCGTGCCCGATTTCACAGCTGTGGATGCCACCTCTTGCCTGAGTCTGGTGGGAGCCCCATTGCTCGCTCGAAAAGCTGCCACCCGAATGGGGAGCTGTCAATAGAGCTGCACTCCGCGGGCGCGAATGTCGCTTTTTCTTCCCCAGCCTGATGCTGGAATGGCTATGGGCCAACAACAGGGCTCTGCCCCCATCTGGGGCTTGCGTTAAAGACTAGGATAGGAGACTACGGCGGGGCTTGGCTTCGCTCCAGGCACATCCATCCAAAGCAATCCGCTCTACCTCCGAGGCCAGCCTCAATGCTTTCAGGGCCTGTTCCCCACCCACAGAAGGTTGGTTGCCCCCCCGCACGCAATTGATGAAGTGCTCCAGTTCGGCATGCAGCTTGTCGATATTGTCGGTGTGGACTTTCTCAATCAAACAATCCCGCTGGTAGGGCATTTGGCCGTAGTCGCTGGTGCTGCCGACGGATCCCTGGCGGTACACCGAGATCTCATTGTGTAGAAAATCTGCTTCTACCAAGGCATTCTTGCAGTGGACGGCAATTTTGCGCACCTTGCGGTGGGTGACCTTGCTGGCAGTGAGGGTGGCGATGGCACCGTTGGCAAAAGTGAGAGTAGCCGTGACGTAGTCCAGGTAGCCCAGCTTGGAGATGCGGTTGCCGCTGGCGGTAATCTGGGTCACGGGAGATGGGATCAGCTCCAGCAATAGGTCGATGTCGTGGATCATCAAGTCGAATACCACCGACACATCGCTGGCGCGGTCGGAATAGGGGCTGAGACGGTGAGCCTCAAAAGCCAGAGGTTCTTCACTTTGCAAGACTTGGCCCAGCTTTTGGAAAACAGGGCTGAAGCGCTCGATGTGCCCCACCTGCAAAATACAATTGCAATCGGCAGCTCGGTTCACCAGCGATTCTGCTTCGCTGATGCTGGCAGCGATGGGCTTTTCGATCAGCACATGTACCCCGGCCTCCAGGCAGGCCATACCCACCTCGTGGTGCAGAACCGTCGGCACGGCAATGGCCACGGCAGCTACATGGGGCAGCAGATCGCGGTAGTCCTCATAGAAATGAACGCGGTGGCGGCTGGCCACATCCAATCCCCGTTCCACGTTGATATCCGCTACCCCCACGACCCGCACATCCTTCATCAGGCTGAAAACGCGGGTGTGGTGCTGGCCCATGTTGCCTACCCCGATCACCCCAACCGGGACAGCTTGCTCTGAATAAGCCAGTGGACGGCGGGGAGAGTTGGCAGAACTCGGGCAAGATCGGGCCATGACGTTTCCACTACCTCCACCACAAGGGTTTCGCGAACCTCGCTCCATCTTTCGGTAACGGAGCGCCGCATTTCACGAAACAAACTTCACAAAGCTTACCATGCCTCCCTTAGATCCAGTTCAAGCCGGGGATGGGCGGCAGGTGCAGCGGGGGCTGTTGGCAGGATTGGGGGCTGAAACAGAACAGCGGCACCGGGCTAGAGCGAAACCACATGCGGGCGTAGAATCCGCTTGGACTGAGGGGCAGGCCAAGCCAAACGGGGAAAAAGAAGACAAAGGACGCCAAAACCAAGGCCACCGCCGTGATGCTCGCCCCGCGCCAAAAGCGGCGATAGCTCTGCCAGCCCAGCAGCACCAACCAAGCCAGGGCTAGGGTGCTAAACGCCAGAGCGCTCATGTAGTGGTAGATAAAAACGCAGCGGCTGACCCTAAACCAAGGCAGGTAATTGGCCGCATAGCCAATCAAAATGAAGGCTTCGAGACCGTGAAAGTGGCGGATCCCTCGCCAGACGAGCACCAAGATGGATCCCGTCCCCAGCCACCACAGCCAAGGATTGCCCACGCCATGAACAGCTTGCCAGAGGTTGCCCTGACTGCTGAAGTAGTAGGCCACGGGGCGGCCCAGAATTGGCCAGGACCAAGCTCCTGCCGAGGCCAAGGGGGTGGTCAGCCAAGGACGCAAAGCCGGGAACCAAGCCACCAGGGATCGCAAGCTGGTGGAGCAGTAGGGGTGAACAGGGGTCTCTTCGTTCACCACCAGGTGGGCTGCCATGTGGCCGCCGTAGATGGATTGGTTGATGAGTACCAGGGATCGGAAATAATTCTGGATGCCCGTCCAGCTCCAATCCAGAGTTAGTCCCTGTTGGGGATTCAGCTGCAGGTGCGGGATCCACTGAATGGCGTAAAAGGCCAGCGGAGCGAGGATGAAGCAGAACGCATAGTGCCACCAGCGCAGATGACGAATCTGGCTCAAAATGCCCAACCGTGGGATCCACTGCGGGCGCAGCCAGACCACCCCCCAGACGAGGATCCCCAACAGAGCAAACATGAAGGCAAACCAGAGGCCATTCCACTTCACCGAAGCTGCCGCCCCCAACAGGATCCCGGAGCAAGCAAAGTGAGCAGCCCGTCGCCAACCTTGGTCTTCTAGACCTCTGAGCAACAGAATGGTCGCTGCCAGCCCAAAGGCTACCAGATACACGTTGATCAGGCCAAAGCGGGATTCCACCAGAAACACCCCATCGGTCAGCAGCAAAACCCCGCTCAACAGAGCAAAGCCCACGTGGTAGGTGAGGCGGTAGGCTAAACCGGTCAGCAACAGAGGGATCAGGGATCCGCAAAAAGCAGTGGCGAAGCGGAATCCCCACTCGTTGCGGCCAAACACCCGAATGCTGAGGGCAATGAAGTACTTTCCCAGGGGGGGATGCACATCGTAAAAAGGCTTGCCATCCAGGTAGTTCTGGGCAAACTCCGGGAAGTACACCTCATCGAACACAGGTGCCGGGAACTCGTCCAGCCGCCACAGGCGCAACCCCAGACCCACCAGAAAGATCCCCAGCGCTCCCCATACCAGCCACTGTCGGGATCCCACAGCGCTGTGCGGGGATCCGAGGATGGGCACAGACAGCAGCAAGCTGCCCTGAGACCGCTCCGGCCCGGGGTCAATGGGGGTTGGCTCTCCAATCATGGATGGGGCACCTTCAACACATCCGGCCAGGATCCCTAGGGATCCCCAGTGTTACTTTAGCCGACCGTGAAAGCCTAAGCGATTCCAAAGCAAACCACTGCTAGACTGTAGAATTGAATACAAAGTTGGCCAACTTCTGGCCACTACCCTGTCTGCGCTGGCGCTCCTGAGAGCGGGCGTTTGACGTTCGGTCATCTCAGTGGGGAGGAGACACCGTGGCGACTGGTGGATATGCGTTGGTGGACAGCCTGCACCGGCATGGGGTGCAACACATCTTTGGCTATCCGGGGGGAGCCATCCTCCCCATCTACGACGAGCTGTACAAAGCCGAGTCTCAGGGGCTGCTCAAACATTACCTGGTACGCCACGAACAAGCGGCTGCCCACGCCGCCGACGGATATGCTCGCGCCACTGGCAAGGTGGGGGTGTGTTTTGCTACCTCTGGCCCAGGGGCGACCAACCTGGTGACGGGCATCGCCAACGCCATGATGGACTCTGTACCCATGGTGGTCATCACTGGGCAGGTACCTCGCCATCTGATTGGCACCGACGGCTTCCAGGAGACGGACATCTTTGGCATCACCCTGCCCATTGTCAAGCACTCCTACGTGGTACGGGATCCGCGCCAAATGTCTCGGATCGTGGCAGAGGCTTTTCACATTGCCGGGACAGGGCGGCCCGGGCCGGTGCTGATCGACATCCCCAAAGATGTGGGCCTGGAAGAGTTTGACTATCAACCCGTCAGCGAGATCAACATCCCCGGCTACAAGCCCACCGTGCGTGGCAACCCACGGCAAATCCACACAGCGGCCAAGCTGATCCTGCAGGCCAAGCGGCCCTTGCTGTATGTGGGAGGTGGGGCGATCATCTCCGGTGCCCACGCCGAAATTGCCGAGCTGGCCCACACCTATCGGATCCCGGTGACCACCACCCTCATGGGCAAAGGGGCTTTCGATGAGAACGATCCCCTGTCGGTGGGGATGCTGGGCATGCACGGCACGGCCTATGCCAACTTCGCCGTCACCGAGTGCGACCTGCTCATTGCGGTGGGGGCCCGCTTTGACGACCGCGTAACCGGCAAGCTGGACGAATTTGCCAAGCACGCCAAAGTCATTCACATCGACATCGACCCAGCCGAGGTGGGCAAAAACCGTGCGCCGGATGTGCCGATTGTGGGGGATGTGCGCACCGTTCTGGTGGAGATGTTGGCCCAACTGAGCAAAATGCCCTCTACTCCAGGCCTAACTCAGGCTTGGCTGGATCGGATCGAGCGCTGGAAGCGGGACTATCCCCTGCAGGTGCCCAGCTACGAAGGCGTGATTGCCCCCCAACAGGTGATCGATGCCTTTCGTCGTCATGCTCCCCACGCCTACTACACCACCGATGTTGGCCAGCATCAGATGTGGGCGGCGCAGTTTCTGCGCAACGGGCCGCGCCAATGGATCTCCAGTTCTGGGCTGGGCACCATGGGCTACGGGTTCCCCGCGGCGATGGGAGTCAAGGTAGCCCTGCCTCACGAAGAAGTCATCTGCATCAGTGGCGATGCCAGCTTCCAGATGAACATGCAAGAGCTGGGCACAGTGGCTCAGTACGGCATTGCCACCAAAGTGGCCATCATCAACAACGGCTGGCAGGGCATGGTGCGGCAGTGGCAGCAGGCCTTCCACGGCGAGCGCTACTCCCACTCGGATATGTCTCCCGGAATGCCGGATTTTGTCAAGCTAGCCGAGGCTTTTGGGGTAAAAGGGATCCGCGTCGATCACCCCGATCAACTGGAAGATGCCATCCAGGAGATCCTCAAGCACGAGGGGCCGGTAGTGGCCGACTTTGTGGTCAAGCGGGACGAAAACTGCTACCCGATGGTGCCTGCCGGCAAAGCTAACTATCAGATGATCGGGCTGCCGGAGAAGCGGCAACTGGAACAAGCCGCCGAGCTGATCTACTGCCCCAATTGCGGCACCAAAAACCCCACCCTGCACAAGTTTTGCGCCGAGTGCGGCACCAAGCTCTAGAACCGACGGCCTGACCATTCGGCTGGGGAAGGCGGGATCCCAAGCTCTCTCTGCCGACTCCTGACCCTCACCCCCAGCCCTTCTCCCAAAGGGAGAGGAGAGTTGGGATCAACACTGCTTAGCTTGTGGGGGCGTGGGGTAGCTAAGCCCCGCACTGTAACCGTAGCATCAGTGTCGGGATACAGATACCCCCACATGGTGTATGATGGGAGTAGTTGTACAAAACGGCGTTGCCGGAATCTGGTACAACTACGCGGTAGGGCATTCCGTGTCTGCGCGTGGAGGGTTCTTGCGAAGGCTCCCCGATGAAGCGCGAAGCCCACGCTGTACCTGTAGGGTCAGCGATGGGAGTATGTCACAGGGGTCGGTAAACCCGGTAGTTGATATTGGGGAAGATGTTGTCCATATATTCCACCTTGGCCAGCCACTGCTCCTCTTCAGGGGTGGCTTTTTCTCGCCGAAACTGACCCTCTTTGATCTTCTCGTAGAGGTGGTTGAAGCGCAGCAGATGGGACTTGGTGCGGCGCACCGCGTAGGGAACCATCGTCCCCGTGCGCATGATGAAAGCCCAGTCAGACGATTGAGCCAGTAGCAATTCTCGCGCCGCCTGGTTCAAGGCCCGCCATTCTAGGTCATCGGCAGGCTCGCGACGGCTCAGCTCGATCATCCGCTCGGTGGCCTTGTGCAGGTGGGGGTAGATCCAGGCGTTGGTGGGGTTGAGCCAGTACTCGTGGAAGCCGCGCGCCCCCCAACTGGACTGGGCAGGTTTGCACACCTGCTGGGTGGGGTTCTCCCGCAGGTACTCCGCCAGGTGAGTCATGCGGTAGGTGTTTTGGTCGAAGTAGCTCTTGCGGATGAGAAAATCCAAAAACCAAGGGCCCTCGTACCACCAGTGGCCGAACAACTCCGCATCGTAGGGGGCCACCACCAGCGGCGGGCGGCCCATGACGCTGTACAAATATTCGATTTGCCGCTGGCGGTTGAACATAAAGTTGCCCGCATGCTCTGCCGCTTTCTCCCGCGCCCAATAGGGGTCGTAAAGCTGCTTTTGCCCCAGGTCCAGGTTGCGCCCGGTGATGCGGTGGTACTTGATGCCGGTGTTTTTCCGCTGGCCGTTGGGCATGATGTAAGGCTTGATGTACTCGTAGTCGGCCTCATACCCTAGGTCTTTGTAGAACTCGCGGTAAACCGGATCCCCTGGATAGCCCACCTCTGCCGACCACACCTGCTGCGAAGACTCGTGATCCCGCCCGAAAACGGCGACGCCGGTCTCGGTAAAAATGGGGGCGTACATGCCGTAACGAGGCCGGGGCTTGGCGTAGAGAAGACCATGGGCGTCGGTGATCATGTAGCGCAGGCCGGCATCGGCAATCATCCGCTCCAGCCCTTGGTAGTAGGCGCATTCCGGCAGCCAGATCCCCCGCGGCCATTGGCCAAAGTGCTCGTTGTAGTGCTCACAAGCTACAATCAACTGCGCCCAGACTGCCTGCGGGTACATCTGCATCAAGGGCAGGTAGCCGTGGGTAGCCCCACAGGTGATGATCTCCAGGTTGCCGCTGTCTTGAAACTGCTTAAAAGCTCGCACCAGATCCCGGTCGTAGCGCTCCCAGAGATCCCGCACCATGGCAAACTGCTTGATGTAGTGCTCCGCCAGGTAGCGAATGTGGCCGTTGGTGGCGTTTTTGTCGTACTCCAGCTGGGCCAGCTCTTCCAATTTGGTTAGGTAGTGGTCGTAGCGCTCCTGCAGCAAGGGATCCCGCAGCATCGACACCAAGGGCGGCGTCAGGGACATGGTGAAGCGAAAGTCGATGCCATCTCGCTGTAGCCCCTCGAACATGTGCAGCAGCGGCACATAGGTCTCCGTGATGGCTTCGTAGAGCCATTCTTCCTCCAGCACAAAGTCTTGCTCAGGGTGGCGCACAAACGGCAGGTGCGCGTGGAGTACCAAGGCGAGATAACCCATGGCAGCCGGGGATCCTTACAGACAGGGAAAGATAACGGAGCAGACTTGCCCTTCTCAGCAGCAAATCTGTAGAGAAGGTTAAGCCCAAGATTGCTACCTATCGTCCAGCATTTCGTCCTTGGGGTCAAGAGCTGGGATCGCTGGGGATCGCTGTTGGGCTCAGCGGTGACGAATGAAGTCGTAGATCTCCAGATACTCCTTGCCAGGATAGTTCCAGGAGTAGTCGTAGCTCATGCCTTGAATCTGCAGTTGACGGAACTGGTCAGGAGCGGTGTACCAAAGGTCGATGGCCCGATCCAGAGCCGACTCCAAAGCAGCTGGATCTGTGTGATAAAAGACGTAGCCGTTGCGTTGCTCGGGCAATTTGTGGGGATCGTAGTCGCGGTCGAAGACGGTATCCACCAGGCCGCCCACTCCTCTCACCACCGGAACTGTGCCATACTTCAAGCCAATCATCTGAGTGAGTCCACAGGGTTCGTAGTGGCTGGGCACCACGATCACATCCGCGCCGGCATAGATCAGGTGAGAGAGTTCTTCGTTAAAGCCCAGTTCGAGGTGAACATCGGGGTTGTTGTTGAGGTAGCTTTTCTCGTGGGCAAACCAAGCGCCGATCCCTCGCTCCGTAGCGGATCCCAGCAGAACAAATTGGGCATTTTTGAACAGGGAGCGGTAGATGGCATGATGCACCAAATGCACGCCCTTTTGCTCGTCCAATCGCCCGATATAGGCCACGATAGGCTTGTCAACATCCTGCAGTAGCAGCCGATCCCGCAGAGCTTTTTTGTTTTTAGCTTTATTTTCCAGCGTTTGAGCAGTGTAGCGCACGGGGATAAAGCGGTCGATCTCCGGGTTCCAAATGTCGTAATCGATGCCATTCAAAACGCCGCGAAACTTGTGCCGGTGCAAGTAGAGGGTATGGCCAAGTCCATAGCCGTAGTCGCCAAATTGCACCTCCAGCGCGTGATTGGGAGAGACCGTAGTGACAAAGTTGGAAAAAACAATTCCCCCCTTCATAAAGTTGAGAGAAAAGGGGTTGAAGTTATCGCGCAAACGGTCGTAGTGGAAGTAGTAGGGTTCGCGGTTGAGGCCGGTAGCCCAAAGAATCTCTGGGCCGCCAAAGCCTTGGTGTTTGAAGTTGTGAATGGTGTAGCACACCCGCTGATTTGCCATGCCGTGGTACTTGTAAATCTCGAACAGCAGCACCGGTACCAACCCTGTCTGCCAGTCGTGGCAATGGATGATGTCGGGGCGCTTGTTGCTTTGTAGGAGAAACTCTAGAGCCGCCTTGCTGAAAAAAGCAAAACGCATGTTGTCATCCGGGCAGCCGTAATAACACCCGCGATTAAAGAAGTTGTCTCCTGAGTGAGGCTCAATAAAAAAGCAAAGGCGGCCATGCACCCAGCCGCAGTACACCGAGCAGTGAATGGCTCCCCCGTACCAGGGCACCCAGAGATCGCGATAGGCGTCGTGCAAACCCCAGATCTGGTCGTAGCGCATCGTGTCGTACTTGGGCAAAACCAGCTCGACACAGTGGCCCCGCACCTCCAGCTCGCGGCTGAGGCCGTACACCACATCCCCCAGTCCCCCCGCCTTGATAACCGGGGCGCATTCAGACGCAATCTGCACGATGTACATTTCGAGACCTCCCGTAGCACCGCCTTAGCTTTCTTTACAAACGATAATCTTTTTGGCCTCGACAGAACATCCCTCCCAATGGCAAGGGATCCCTGCACTGGGGAACAACCTCTGGGCTGACCGGGTTCGAGCCCCAGCTGCGCCGTTTGCCGGGGAACCTGATCTACGGGAGCAGCCCTCTGGGCAATTATGGGTATTTCGATTCAAACTAGAAACGTTGAATGCACGGGGCTAGAAGGCTTTTCAAGGACTCCGTCCCGCTGGCGCGATCAGTAGCCCAGGCCTCTCACCCTAACCTGAAGCGCGACTATGAACGGCTGATCCCGCTGGGGCGGTACCGTTCTTCGAGCCAAGTGCGCAGCTCATCTTCCGGGAAGGCGGCAGCCAAGGTGCCCGTTCTGGGATCGTGGGCATGCCAAAGAACATGGCCGGATGGATCCTGGCTTTACGGTAACTGCAGCCGGCTGCACCTCCCTTCGTCTCTTGCGAGCAGGCTTACTCTCTCCGGCTAGGGGTAGCCAGGGATCCTTCAAGGTCACGCGAACTCAATACCACTGCTGAGCGTAAAGGCGCTGCACCAAATAAAACACGAATAGGTTGACATCCACGCGCCGCTCGTCGATCATAAAAGACTCGATGGTGCTGGCCGGGGATCCTTCGGTGGTACAGCGGAAGAACTTGCGGCCATTCAAGGATCCCTCAGCAAACAGCACGCTGAACTGCTTCTTGCCTCCTGCAAACGCGCCGACCAGCGTCTTGCCTTCTAGGCGCAGCTCCAGATCGTTGACCCCGCGCTTTTGAAAAGCCGCAATGGCCGCCGGGATCACCTCTTCCGTGATTTGTTGCTCGAAGGGCTTTTCTTCCTTAGCAACTTTTTTCGCAGCGGCTTTGGGGGAATCCTCAGCAGCAGGCTTGGCAGCTTCAGCGGGTTTCTCGGCAGCAGCGGCCTCGGGGGTGGGTTCTCCAGACATGGGGAAACACTCCAACAATCAGATGGGTAAAAGCCTTAGATGCAGAACAATCAAAAACTCTGTCCAGAACCGGCAAAGAGCTAGCCCTTGGGGATATATTGGCCGACAATTTCTTCAGCAGGGATCTGGGGAAAGCCCATGCTGAAGTTGGGGGCACGCCCCTGCAGGTTGTAGGCAATCTCCCCTTGCTTGAGCAGGGATCGGATGAAATGTTCCAGGTCAGACCCAATGCGGCGGATATTGTACTCGGTCAAGTCTCGCCCCCGGTATTCTTCCACCAACTCTTCGAAACGGGCATAGACCTTTTGCAGGGCAGCATCAGTCCAGACCAGCTCGTTGTCCGGATCCACATCGAGGGTAAACAGGTCGTCGCGGGGCACGAAGTTGTTGTCTGCAGTAACTTCACCGGCAAAAATGTGGACGTGGCGAGTGGTGCATTTCAGCATTGCGATGGCTCCGCTCCGGATCTAACCTGATAAACAGCGTATCACTACCTAGCGCTTGTGGGGGATCCGCTATTTGCCCTCGACTTGTTCCGGCCCTCTCTATGTCTGCTGTTAATGTCTGCTGTTATTCCCCAACTGGAACGCCTGCACATAGAGGTGACCAACGTTTGCAACTTTAAGTGCGAGTTTTGTCCAGATGGGATCATGCAACGGCGGCGGGGGCACATGGAGCCCGCTCTGCTGGAGCAGATTTTGGAGGAAGTAGCGGCAACAGGGCTGGCCCGCGTGATGGCTTTTCACCTGATGGGGGAGCCGCTGCTCTACCCATACCTTTTCGAGGGTATTCGCAGGGCCGCTGAGCTTGGCCTTCGCCTGCACCTGACCAGCAACGGCAGCACCTTTGCCCTCTGGCCGGAGCACATTGAAAAGCTGAACCGCAGCCCCTTTGCTAAGCTAACCATTTCCCTGCAAACTCCCGATCCAGTCACCTTCAGCATTCGCAGAGCACCTCCCCGCCTCACGCCGGAGCGCTACTTTGCTGGGATTACCCAATTTCTGCAGGTGCACTTGCGCTCCTCCAGCCCTACGCAGGTGCATCTCAAATTCCTGGATACTAGCCCCCACCCGTTTTTGGTGCCGCATAAGGCTCTTTCGGTGATCGATTCTGCACAGCAGATGCGCGCTCAGCTCTCGGCTTGGGCCAGACGAGCTTTGCAAGGGATCCCGGATGCACCGGCTCTCGATTGGGTAGAAGCCCAGATTGCTACTTACCGACCGGGCCGCTGGCAGCAGATCCGCATCCATCCCCGCTTGGTTTTGGAAACGTTTCCCTTGGACAGTTGGGGCAACGTGGAGACAGACCGGGTAATCCCAGCTCGCTGGGGATACTGCAATGGCGCTTCCGGTCAGGCGGGGATCCTCTACGACGGCACGGTGGTGCCCTGTTGCAAGGACTATGAAGGGCAAATCCCGCTGGGGCAAGTGACGCTGGGGGGATCCCTGGCCGAGATTTTGCGGGGCCAACCGGCCTGTGCGCTGCGGCGGGGGTTCAATCGTCTGCAGGTGAACCATCCCGTTTGCCAGCGCTGTATGGGTGGAGACACTTGCATCAAAGCCTTGGCCAGACAAGTGGGTTCCGTTGTCTACTTCAAGGTGTATCGGCCTTGGAAACAGAGGCTGGATCCCGGTTGGGGACAATTGTAGACAGTTTCGGGAAAAGTCAACGCCCCACAGCAGCGGTTTCCCTGCCCATAGCAACAACGTGACTTTCTTTCGTGATTTCTTCTAAGGGGCTCAAGCCTTGGGAGGGAGTTCCAAGGCCAGCGGCCCCAGCAAGCCCTTGCGGTAGTCGTTGAGAACTTGCCGTGCCGCCCGCTGGGGATCCCCTTGATACCGCCGCTCGGCCAACTCCTGCACTGCGGCACCACCGGGAGGGATCGGATCCGGCCAACCGTAGCGCTTTTGCAAGAGAGATCCGGCTTGGGGCTGCACCCTCAGCACTTGATCCAAAAAGTGGGCCGCCACCCGTTCGGGATCGTAGGCCGCTTCGCCGATGTCATCGCAGATGGCCAATAGAGAGGCCGCCTGTTGATCCGGCAGAGAGGGCGGTAGGATGCCCGGCGAGTCCAACAGATCCAACTCTCCCCCCAGCCGCACCCACCGCAGTTGCCGCGTCACCCCAGGACGTGCTGCGCTCTCAGCTGCCCGCCGCCCCAACAGTCGATTCAGCAAAGCAGATTTGCCCACATTGGGAAAGCCCACCACCACCGCCCGAACGGCCCGCGGTCGCATTCCCCGCTGTTGACGCCGCATATTGACCGATTGCCCCAGTTGCAAGACCGCCTGCTTGAGGCGATTCACCCCTTCTCCTGAGCGGCCATTGGTGGGATAGACAGGGATCCCTTGCCGTAAAAAATACTCCTGCCAAGCTTTCAGATCCCCAGCCTCAATGCAGTCCGCCCTGTTCAGAGCCAGGAGGCGAGGTTTTTCCCCCAGCCACCGGCCCAGCTCAGGATGACGACTGGCCAACGGGATCCGCGCATCCAACACCTCGATGACTGCATCCACCCGCTGCAACTCTTCCCGCAACTGGCCAATTGCCTTGGCAATATGGCCGGGATACCACTGGATGGCCGGAGAACTCATGCCGCCAGAACCCTAGAAGTGGACAGCAGAAATCAACAGTGGGATCCAATCTAGCCCGATTCCCCAAAAGAGGCTCGACCTGCCGGCTGAAGTAGCCAATAATACAACGTGAGTGCCGCTGGGATCCCTTTCCTGGGCAACCTAATGTTTAACCAACGGGGGTGCGGGGGCAACAAGCCCCGCGCTCTACCCGCAGGGTTAGCGTCGGGATACATGGATCCCTGCATGCTATACCATTATCTTTTTAGGTTGTGTTGATCTTTCATTTGAGCCAAAAGAGAGCACTGACGAGATAGAGAAAACTCAAGAAGTTCCTGGCCAATTTGTCAAAACGAGAACATAGATGCCGGTACTGCTTTAACTTATGAAAAAAGCATTCGATTAAATGCCTCTCTTGATACAGATGCTTGTCATAATGCCGCTGCGTCTTTCTA